>NZ_RZOJ01000014.1:0-36072 GCF_003998845.1 Mesorhizobium sp. M4A.F.Ca.ET.022.05.2.1
GAAGGAAAGCGGGCCGCTGTCCGGCCCACAGCATCGCTGTCTTGGCCTTACCGGCTCTCGTCCTCGCCGGCCGCAACGCTGATTCGCGCGCCGGCCTCGGCGAGCGCCGCGGCGATGTCGCGCGGCGGCGTCCGGTCGGTGGCGAGTTCGGAGAAGCCGTCGAAGCCGCAGACCCGGACCAGCCCCTGGCGGCCGAACTTGCTTTGATCGGTGATCACCACAGAGCGCTGGCCGCGCGACAGCACCATGCGGGCGAATTCCGCTTCTTCCAGATCGTAGTCCATCAGGCCGGCGACGGCGTCGACCGCGCCGATGGAGATCACCGCATGGCTGACGGAGAAGCGGCTGACGAAGTCGATGGCCGAGACGCCGAAGGCGGCGCCGGAATCACTGCGCAACTCGCCGCCGGCCATGTAGACCTTGTTGCCGTTGACGGTGGCCAGCGTGCGGGCGATGTCGGACGAATTGGTGACGACGGTAAGACGCCGGTGGCCCAAAAGTTCGCGAGCGAGGAACGAGGTGGTCGTGCCGGTGTCGAGCATGACAGACTCGCCGTCGCGGATTGTGGCGGCGACCATGCGGGCGATGGCACGCTTGGCGTCGGCATTCTCGCGCATGCGCCGCTCGAACGGCGCCTCGCCGGCCATCGCCGACAGGCTGACGGCGCCATGCATCTTCAGGATCGACCCGTCATGGGTGAGCGGTTTGACATCGCGGCGAACGGTCTCCAGCGAGACTCCCAGCCGGTCGGCCAGGCTCGCGATGGTAATGATGCCCTCCTCGTTCAGGAGCCGCAGGATCTCGCCATGCCGTTTCGAATGGATCATATATGGGTTTCCAGGATTTTGACCGATTCTAGGGCAATCCTGCCGTTTTTAAAGGAAATGCTCATATTTTCGGGCAAAACACCCAAAAAAAGTCACAGCTTTTGATTGACAGCCGATCAACACTGGCGTGAGATCAAGGGCATGACAGGCTCGGAACTGCCAAATCGGGGCAGAACCGCAATTGACCGGCCAGACAGCCCGGAATGGGCCTGGCGCAAGGAATTTTCAGATCCGCGGGGGCGGATGCCGGGGTCACAAACCTGGCCAAGGGGCTCGTCGGTGCGGTGCGGGATACCGGTCCTGGCGTCCCGCACCGACGAGAATTTTGCATTACCAATCTCCATCGCGCGCTGTCTGCGGCGGTTTGTCGAAGCGCCGCCGAACCAGGGATAGACCGTGACCATTGAAGACCGCATCCGCGCCCTGCCCTGCTGGACCGGCACGATCGACATTGAGCCGCTGCCGGGAGGACTGAGCAACGCCAACTATCTGGTCAAGGATGGGGCCGGCCGGCATGTCGTGCGCTTCGGCCAGGATTTTCCGTTCCACCACGTCTTTCGCGAGCGCGAGGTGATGACCTCGCGCGCGGCGCATGCCGCGGGCTTCGCGCCGGCGGTGCGCTACTCCGAGCCGGGCATCATGGTGACGCAGTATCTCGGTGCCAGGACCTATACGGGCGAGGACGTGCGCGCCAATATCGGCCGCGTCGCGGCACTGATGCGCGGCTTCCACCGCGAAATGCCTAGCCATATTTCCGGCGCCGGGTTCATGTTCTGGGTGTTCCACGTCATCCGCGACTATGCACGCACGCTGGAGGACGGCGGCAGCCGCAAACGCGACGAGTTGCCCCGCTACCTGGCGCTGGCAGACGAGCTGGAGCGGGCGCAGAAGTTGCTGCCGATCGTCTTCGGCCACAACGATCTTTTGCCGGCCAATATTCTCGACGACGGCAGCCGCCTGTGGCTGATCGACTTCGAGTATGCCGGCTTCAACACGGCGATGTTCGACCTTGCGGGCGCCGCCTCGAATGCCGGGCTTAGCGACGACGAATCCTTCGCCCTGCTCACCGCCTATTTCATGAAGGAGCCGGACGACGCGATCCGCCGCTCGCACGCCGCCATGCAGTGCGCCTCGCTGCTGCGCGAGGCGATGTGGAGCATGGTCTCCGAGCTCTATCTTGACGCGCCCGGCATCGACTACGTCGCCTACACCGAGGAAAACCTGACGCGGCTGGCGACGGCGCTGGAAAGCTACCAAACGAAATACGGAAGGCTGACCCCATGAGCCTGCCCGGCCACGCCGGAATCGTCGTCATCGGCGGCGGCATCATCGGTTGCTCGACGGCCTATCATCTGGCGCGCGACCACAAGGCCGATGTCGTGCTCTTGGAGCAAGGCAAGCTGACGTCGGGCTCGACCTGGCACGCGGCCGGGCTGGTCGGCCAGCTGCGTTCGTCGGCCTCGATCACACGTGTGCTGAAGTATTCTGTCGAGCTCTACAAGGGACTGGAGGCCGAGACCGGGCTCGCCACCGGCTGGAAGATGACCGGGTGCCTCAGGCTGGCCACCAATGCCGACCGCTGGACCGAGTTCAAGCGGCTGGCGACGACGGCGAAGAGCTTCGGCATGGACATGCAATTGCTGTTGCCGGCCGAGGTAAAAAAGATGTGGCCGCTGATGGAGACGGGCGATCTCGTCGGCGCCTCCTGGCTGCCGACCGACGGGCAGGCGAGCCCCTCCGACATCACGCAGTCGCTGGCCAAGGGCGCGCGCATGCATGGCGCGAAGCTGTTCGAGGAGGTGCGCGTCACCGGCTTCGACATGAAGGACGGCCGCATCGTCGCGGTGAAGACCGACAAGGGCGACATCGCCTGCGACAAGGTGGTGAACTGCGCCGGGCAATGGGCCCGCCAGGTCGGCGCGATGGCCGGCATCAATGTGCCGCTGCAGCCGGTCAAGCACCAGTACGTCATCACCGAAAAGATCGAGGGGCTGGCGACCGACGCGCCGACGATACGCGACCCCGACCGCCGCACCTATTTCAAGGAAGAGGTCGGCGGGCTGGTGATGGGCGGCTATGAGCCGAACCCGCAAGCCTGGACGACAGGCGACGTTCCCAATGACTGGGAATTCCGGCTGTTCGACGACGACTACGATCATTTCGAGCAGCATATGGCGCAGGCGATCGAGCGTGTGCCGGCATTGGCCCATGCCGGCGTCAAGCAGATGATCAATGGGCCGGAAAGCTTCACGCCGGACGGCAATTTCATCCTGGGCGCGGCACCCGAATGCGCCAACATGTTCGTCGGCGCCGGCTTCAACGCCTTCGGCATCGCGTCGGGCGGCGGCGCCGGCTGGGTGCTGGCGCAATGGGTGGTCGACGGCGAGGCGCCGCTCGACCTCTGGGTGGTCGACATCAGGCGCTTTTCCAACCTGCACCGCGATCGGCAATGGGTGCGCGACCGCACGCTGGAAGCCTACGGCAAGCACTACACGATCGGCTTTCCGCATGAGGAATATCTGTCGGGCCGGCCGCGCATCGTCTCGCCGCTCTATGAGCGGCTGAGGCAGCACCGCGCCGTGTTCGGCTCGAAGCTCGGCTGGGAGCGGCCGAACTGGTTCGCGCCCGACGCTGTGGAGCCGCAGGACATTTACTCCATGGGCCGGCAGAACTGGTTCCCGGCGGTCGGCGAGGAACATCGGCATGTGCGCGAGAAGGTTGGCATCTTCGACCAGTCGTCCTTCGCCAAATACGAGATGACCGGCGCGGATGCCCTGAAAGCGCTCGACTGGATCTGCGCAAACGACGTCAACAAGCCGGTCGGCCGGCTGACCTATACGCAACTCCTCAACACGCGCGGCGGCATCGAGGCGGACCTGACCGTCTCTCGGCTCGGCGAGGACAGGTTCTACATCGTTACCGGCACCGGTTTTCGCACGCATGATCTGTCATGGATCGAGGACCATGTCGGCAAGGGGCTCGACGTGGCGCTGAAGGATGTCACTGAGGATTTCGGCACGCTGACACTGATGGGGCCGCGCGCCCGCGACGTGCTGTCGGCAGTGACCGACGCGGATGTCTCCAACGCCGCCTTCCCGTTCGGCCATGCGCGCGAGATCACGATCGTCGGCCACACGGTCAAGGCGTTGCGCGTCACCTATGTCGGCGAACTCGGCTGGGAACTGCATGTGCCGATCGCGGCGACCGGCGAGGTGTTCGACGCGCTGATGGCGGCAGGCGAGGCGCACGATATTCGCCCGATCGGCTACCGGGCGCTGGAATCGCTGCGGCTGGAGAAAGGCTACCGCGCCTGGGGTTCCGACATCACGCCCAACGACACGCCGCAGGAGGCTGGCCTCGGCTGGGCGGTGAAGCTTCGCAAGAACACCGACTTCGTCGGCCGAAGGGCACTAGAGAACGCCGCCGGCGAGGCGCTGAAGAAACGCTTTGCCGGCTTCACTGTCGACGACCCCGCGATCGTGCTGGTCGGACGCGAGACCATCCTGCGCAACGGCGAGCCGGTCGGTTACCTCACCAGCGGCGGCTATGGCTACACGCTGGGAAGGAACATCGGCTACGGCTATGTGCGCGACGCAGCCGGCGTGGGCGACGATTTTCTCGCCTCCGGCGACTATGAGCTGGCGGTGGCGATGGAGCGGACGCCGGCAAAGATCCATCTCGAGCCGCTGTACGATCCGGCCGGGGAAAAGATCAAAGCCTAGGGCCTCAGATCACGCGCAGGACTAGGCCGCGGCTGGGCACGGTGTCGGCCTCGCCGGGCATTGAGACATAGGGCGCGGTCTCTTCGACGCGGCCGACCGTGCGCCCTGCCTCGAGCGCGGCGACGCGCTTAGCAAAGCCGGCCTCCCACAGCGTGTTCTTGACCGTCAGCACGATCACCCCGCCCGGCCGGCAGATGCGGATCAACTCGTCCAGACCCTCGGCGCCGACATGGCCTGAAGTGAAGACGCCTGCCGAGACGATGCCGGCATAGGCGTTGTCCGCGAAGGGCAACGGTCCACCCATCGCCAGGCAGTGAAGCGCCGTGTAGACGCCTTTGGCGGCAGCCCTGTCCAGCATGCCTTGCGAAATATCCAGCGCCTCGACCTCGGGGTAACCAGTGATGGCAAGCCATTCGCCGATCAGGCCGGTGCCGGCCCCGGCATCGAGCAGCGGCGCGGCGCCGCGCGGTAGATGGCGGGCGATCAGCGCCAGGCAGATCGTCGGATGGCGATAACCGGCCGCCGACATGTCGGCGTCGTAGGTCTCGGACCAGCGGTCGTAAAGTGCTGCCACCTCTTCCGGCCGCTTCGCCGCGTAGGCCGCGGTGAGCGGTCCAAGATGCTTGCTGTCTGCCATCTTTCTGTTGCCGCCGCCTGATCGAGTCGACTTTGATCGGATGATAGCCAAATGGCGAAAATTGTGGAACCGTTCCTCCATAAACAAGGTGTGAAGGTAAACACGGGGGCATAGTGATGGACGAGGCACGCGCGGCATTGGCCGCGATTCCGGTGCTGGCGGGCTACCAGGGACCGCTGGAACGGCTCGGCGGCCTGACCAATCTCGTCTACAGGGCCGGCGATCTTTGCCTGCGCATCCCCGGCAAGGGCACAGAGGAGTATATCAACCGCGCCAATGAGGCGGTGGCGGCGCGCGAGGCGGCCAAGGCCGGCGTCAGCCCCGAGGTGCTGCATGCCGACGCGGGAACTGGTGTGCTGGTGACCCGTTATGTCGCCGGCGCCGAGACGATGTCGCCGGAGAAGTTCAAGACCAGGCCCGGCAGCCCGGCACGCGCGGGGGAAGCCTTCCGCAAGCTGCACTCATCCGGCGCGATGTTTCCCTTCCGCTTCGAGCTGTTTGCGATGATCGACGACTATCTCAAGGTGCTGTCGACCAAGGATGTCGCGCTGCCCGAAGGCTATCACGACGTGGTGCGGGAGGCCGACAGCGTGCGGGCGGCACTTGCAACCCACCCCATTCCCATTGTCGCCTGCCACTGCGATCCGCTGTGCGAGAATTTTCTCGATACGGGCGACCGGATGTGGATCGTCGACTGGGAATATTCGGGCATGAACGATCCGCACTGGGACCTCGGCGATCTCTCCGTCGAAGGCAAGTTCGACGCCGCGCAGGACGAGGAATTGATGCTCGCCTATTTCGGCCGCGCGCCGAAGCCCGCCGAGCGCGGCCGCGTCGTCATCTACAAGGCCATGTGCGACCTTCTCTGGACGCTGTGGGGGTTGATCCAGCTCGCCAACAACAATCCGGTCGACGATTTCCGCGCCTATGCCGACGGCCGCTTCGTCCGCTGCAAGGCGTTGATGGAGACGGCAGAGTTCTCGTTGCACCTTGCGGCGATACGCAAGGGTTAGCCGCCAGAACTGCGAGCCCTAGTTCACGCCCTTCGGCACGTTCTCTGGGGGAACCACCGTCTCCACCACCTTCTGGCGATGGAAGATGAAGATGCCGGCAAGCACAACAATCGCCGAACCGGCCAGGATGCGGGGGCTCGGCACGTCGCCGAAGAAGGCCAGCCCGAAGACGATCGCCCACAGAAGCAGGCTGTAATGCAGCGGCGCCAGCGTCGAGGCCGGCGCCAGCTTCAGCGCCCTGGTGATCATCAGGTGCGCGGAGCAGGAGACGACGCCGAGCAGCAGCAGGGCGCCGAGATCGAGCGCGGACGGTGTGCGCCAGGCGCCGATGGTCAAGACCCCACCGACCAGCAGCGTGCCGATCGTCTGCCAGGTGACGAGCGTGGTGTCGCTGGTGCCGCGCAGGCGACGGTTGAGGATGATGGCGAAGGCGAAAGCGATGCTGCCGATCAGTGCATAGGCCGACGACAGCGAGAAGGCGGCCGAGGAAGGTTTCAGGATGACCAGCACGCCACAGAAGCCGACCACGATCGCCAGCCAGCGGCGCCAGCCGACCTTCTCGCCGAGCAGCAGATGCGAGAGCGCGGCGACGTAGATCGGTCCGGCCATGTAGAAGCTCATCACGTCGGCGAGCGGCAGGTAGACGACGGCGGCATAGAACAGCCCGGTGTCGAGCGTGGTGGCGACAACGCGCAGAAGCTGCAAGACCGGCCGCTCCATATCGAACAGCTTGCCGGGCCCTTGGCTGACGATCATCGGGCCAAGCACGATGAAAGCGCCGATCGAGCGGACCAGCACCACCTGGCCGACGGAGAAGGAAGCGACCAGCCATTTGCCCATCGCATCGTTCAGCGCGAACATGAAATCGCCAGCCAGCATCAAGAGGATGCCGGCGAGGAGAACGTTCCTGATCGTGAGGTTGCGGGCGAGCGATGGAGCCATACCGGCTCCCTAGACGCAAGCAGCCGGTTTGACGAGCGGAATTCGGGCAATCGGTAAGACCAGCGCCGGGAATCGGCTGGCGCTACGCCGATGTGTGCCGCCGGTTCACCTGTGACGGCCGGCCGGCAATCGACAGGCGCGTCTCCTGTTTGGTCCGTTCCGCCACCACCTTGCCCCGGGCGATAACGCAGAGGCGATCGGGGCGCAGGCGCACGGCCTCGATCGGATTGCCGGCGTCGAGTACCACGAGGCTCGCCCGCTTGCCGACGGCAAGCCCGAGGTGGTCGAGGCCCATGATGGCGGCATTGACGTTGGTGACCATGTCGAAACAGCGCGCCATGTCGGCAGGGCTCGACATCTGGGCGACATGCAGGCCCATGAAGGCGACGTCGAGCATGTCGGCGGTGCCCAGCGAATACCAGGGGTCGAGCACGCAATCCTGGCCCCAGCCGACGCGGATGCCAAGCGCCAGCATCTCCTTCACCCGGGTCAGGCCGCGTCGCTTGGGGAACGTGTCGTGGCGGCCCTGCAGCATGATGTTGATCAGCGGATTGGGGATCGCCGACACGCCGGCCTCGGCGATCAGCGGCAACAGCTTGGAGACGTAGTAGTTGTCCATCGAATGCATGGAGGTGAGGTGCGAACCGGCCACCCTGCCCTGCAGGCCGAGCCGCTCGGTCTCATAGGCAAGCTGTTCGATGTGGCGCGACAGCGGATCGTCGGTCTCGTCGCAGTGCAGGTCGACCATCAGACCGCGTTTGGCGGCGATTTCGCAGAGCTCGGTTACTGAGCGCGTGCCGTCGGCCATGGTGCGCTCGAAATGCGGGATGCCGCCGACAATGTCGACGCCGAGATCGAGCGCGCGGATGGTGTTTTCACGAGCCGTCGGCGACCGGTAAAGCCCGTCCTGCGGGAAGGCGACGAGTTGCAGGTCGATATAGGGCGCCACCGTCTTCCTGACGTCGAGGAGCGCTTCGACCGCGAGCAGCCGGTCGTCACAGACATCGACATGGGTGCGGATGGCAAGCAGCCCCATCGACACCGCCCAGTCGCAATAGGCGAGCGCCCGTTCCCGCACCGCCTCATGCGTCAACAGCGGCTTCAGCTCGCCCCACAGCGCGATGCCTTCGAGCAGCGTGCCCGACGCGTTGATGCGCGGAATGCCGTAGGAGAGCGTGGCGTCCATGTGGAAATGCGGGTCGACGAAGGGCGGCGAAACCAGATTGCCACGCGCGTCGATCACGTCCCCTGCCTTGGCGGCGAGTTCGGGCTCGATCGCCGCTATCGTCTCGCCGGCGATGCCGATGTCGGCAACCCTGCCATCAGGCAGCGTGCCGCCGCGCACGATGAGGTCGAAATCCATCTGCGTCATCCCCTGAAGAATCAGCTTGCCGTCGTGGCGCAAAAGACACCCTGCCACGGTCGTTTCGTTCCGCAAGTGCGAAAGGTTCCATCCGGCGGCAACTCGCTCTATAAGCCGCCTCTCGCCCTCGTGGCGAATCCGAAGTTCGTTTCAGCCAGGCATGGGATCGGCCGATTGTTTCGCTTCTTCCGCTCGACGGAAAACCAGCGCCTCATCGCGAGGCTGGTGAGGGAATCCTTCCACGAGCACAAATTCGGCTATGGCGCCGCCATACTGTCGATGCTGGTGGTTGCCGCCACGACCGGCGCCAGCGCCTGGATCCTGAAAGAGATCACCAATGAATTCGTGATCTATAAGAGGCTCGACCGCGTCAATCTGATCGCGGTCGGGGTCGCGGTGATCTTCCTTCTCAAGGGCGTCGCCAATTTCGTCCAGGCCTATTTCATGAGCCGCGTCGGCAACGCCATTATCGCCGACCGTCAGCGCAAGATCTATGACCGCATCCTGGCGCAAGGCATAGAATTCTACCATGCGACCTCGTCGTCCGATCTGATCACCCGCATGACCAACAATGCGCAGGCCGCGCGCAGCGTGCTCGACCTCGTCGTCACGTCTTATGTGCGGGACCTGGTGACGCTGATCGTGCTGGTATTGGTCATGATCTGGCAGCAGCCGGCGCTGTCCCTGATCTGCTTCGTCATCGGGCCCGTGGCCATCTATGGCGTCAACCGGATCCTGAAGCGCGTCCGCCAGATTGCCAAGATGGAATTCCGCTCGCTCGGCCAGATCGTGCATGTGATGCAGGAGACGGCCGTCGGCGTGCGTGTCGTGAAGTCCTTCAATCTCGAGGGCGCGATGCGCAAGCGCATGTACACGGCGGTTTCCGATGTCGAGAGCCGCGCCAACAACATAGCCACGCTGGAAGCCGCCACCAGTCCGGTGATGGAAACGCTCGCCGGACTGGCGATCGCCGGCGCGGTCTTTGTGAGCGGTTTCCTGGTTTTGCAGGGCGGCCAGATGCCGGGCAACATCATGGCCTTCATCGGGGCACTGCTGCTCGCCTATGAGCCGGCGAAGCGCCTGGCGCGCGTGCGCATTTCGCTGGAGACCGGCATCGTCGGCGTGCGCATGATGTTCCAGCTCGCCGACCGGCCGCTGACCCTGGCCGAAAAGCCCGACGCGAGGCCGCTGCGGGTTGGGCCCGGCGAAATCCGCTTTGAGGATGTCAGCTTCGCCTACCCGGAAAGCCAGCCAGTCTTCGAGGGCTTCAACCTCACGCTCGCGGCGGGCAGGATGACGGCGCTGGTCGGCCCTTCAGGCAGCGGCAAGTCGACGATCCTCAACCTGATCATGCGCATGTACGACCCGCAGGACGGCAAGGTGCTGTTCGACGGCCAGGACATCTCCCATGCGACGCTCGCCTCGCTCAGGGGAAAGATCGCCTATGTCAGCCAGGACACTTTCCTGTTTGCCGGCACCGTCATGCACAACATCCGCCTCGGCCGGGAGGACGCGACCGACGCGGAAGTGATGGCCGCCGCCAAGGCGGCCAACGCGCATGACTTCATCACCGCCATGGCCAAGGGCTACGAGACGGAGGTGGGCGAGAACGGCTCGCTGCTGTCCGGCGGCCAGCGCCAGCGGATCTCGATCGCGCGCGCCATGCTGCGCGACGCCGAGATCCTGCTGCTCGACGAGGCGACCAGCGCGCTCGACGCCGAGTCGGAGGCGCTGTTCCGCGACGCGCTGCAGCAGCTCACTGTCGGGCGCACGACGATCGTCATCGCGCACCGTCTGTCAACGGTGCACCAGGCCGACACGATCGTGGTGCTGGAGGGCGGCAAGGTGGTGGAAAGCGGCCCGCACAAGGTCCTGCTCAAGCAGGGCGGGGTGTATCAGAAACTTTATGAGTATCAGCTGATGCCATAACGGAGTGCGATTGTGCGCGCAGCTCGGCTCATATCCTTTCTACGATCGGCCTTGTTGGGCACCCTTGCCGTGCGATCTCCTGCAATGGCCCTCGACTACGACAAGGCGCGTCACCTCGACGCGGAAAATCTCGCCGAACAAGGAATGGCGACGACCTATCAAGAGGTTTTGCCCGAGCTTCGGCAGTATGTGAAAAACCCGACCGCAATCGAGGAGAGCGTCGACACACACACGACCAGATATGCCGTGCGCGCAGCCGGGCAGGAATACGTGTTATACGCTCCGGACGTTCCGGAAAGCGAGGGCAGAAGCTGGGGTACGGCCACCTACGTGTTCTTCAAGATCATCAACGACCAACTCGCCGGTTCGGACGTGCGCTTCTATGCGCTGAACGGCGGAAATGATCTTTTCGGCATCTTCCTGACGCCGCAGCAAGCGGAGGACGCAAAGCGATCGCTGCCAACCCGAACGGATTGGCCCTATCTTCCGGATGCGGAATGGCCTTGGTACGGCCAGTACCACTAACCTCGATCGATCACTCCGGCACGACCCGCACCGCCCCCTTGTCGGCGCTGGTGGCGAAGGCAGCGTAGGCACGCAGCGCGGTCGTCACCTTGCGCTTGCGCTTTTCCTCCGGCTTCCAGGCATCCGCGCCTTTTGCCGCCATCGCCGCGCGGCGGGCGTCGAGCTCGGCGTCGCTGATGGCAAGGCGGATGGTGCGGGTGGGGATGTCGATCTCGATCCTGTCGCCGTCCCGGACCAGGCCGATCGCGCCGCCTTCAGCGGCTTCCGGCGAGACATGGCCGATCGACAGACCCGACGTGCCGCCCGAGAAGCGGCCGTCGGTGATCAGCGCGCAAGCCTTGCCGAGGCCTTTCGACTTCAGGTAGCTGGTCGGGTAGAGCATTTCCTGCATGCCGGGTCCGCCGCGCGGCCCCTCATAACGGATGACGACGACATCGCCCGCCTTGATCTCGTTGCCGAGGATCGCCTTGACCGAGGCATCCTGGCTCTCAAAGACCCGGGCCGGACCGGTGAATTTCAGGATCGATTCATCGACGCCGGCGGTCTTCACGATGCAGCCGTCGAGGGCCAGATTGCCTTTCAGCACGGCAAGGCCGCCGTCCTTGGAGAAAGGCGTCTCAGCCGAGCGGATGACGCCCTTCTCGCGATCAAGGTCGAGCTCGTCCCAGCGGCGGTCCTGGCTGAAGGCGACCTGCGTCGGCACACCGCCGGGAGCGGCGAGGAAGAAATCGCGCACGTTCGCAGCGGAGGTGCGGGAAATGTCCCAATGGTCGAGCGCTTCGCCGAGCGTCGCGGTGTGGACCGTCGGCAGATCGCGGTTGATCAGCCCTGCGCGGTCGAGCTGGCCGAGGATGGCCATGATGCCACCGGCGCGATGGACGTCCTCCATGTGCACGTCGGACTTGGCGGGCGCCACCTTGCAGAGCACCGGCACCTTGCGCGACAGACGGTCGATGTCTTCCATGGTGAAGTCGACGTCGCCCTCATGCGCGGCGGCGAGGATGTGGAGCACCGTGTTGGTCGAGCCACCCATGGCGATGTCGAGCGCCATGGCGTTCTCGAACGCGCCCTTGGAAGCGATGCTGCGCGGCAGCGCGCTTTCGTCGTCCTGCTCGTAGTAGCGCTGGGCGAGATCGACGACCAGATGGCCGGCCTCGACGAACAGGCGCTTGCGGTCGGCGTGGGTGGCGAGCGTCGAGCCGTTGCCGGGCAGCGACAGGCCGAGCGCCTCGGTCAGGCAGTTCATCGAATTGGCGGTGAACATGCCGGAGCAGGAGCCGCAGGTCGGACAGGCCGAGCGCTCGATGACCTTGACGTCCTCGTCGGAGATCTTGTCGTCGGCGGCCGCGACCATGGCGTCGACGAGGTCGAGCGCCTGTGCCTTGCCGGCCAGCACCACCTTGCCGGCTTCCATCGGCCCGCCGGAGACGAAGACGGTCGGGATATTGAGGCGCAGCGAGGCCATCAGCATGCCAGGGGTGATCTTGTCGCAATTGGAGATGCAGACCATGGCGTCTGCGCAGTGCGCGTTGACCATGTATTCGACGGAGTCGGCGATCAGCTCGCGCGACGGCAGCGAATAAAGCATGCCGTCATGGCCCATGGCGATGCCGTCATCGACGGCGATGGTGTTGAATTCCTTGGCGACGCCGCCTGCCTTCTCGATCTCGCGCGCGACCAGCTGACCGAGATCCTTCAGATGGACATGGCCTGGCACGAACTGGGTGAAGGAGTTGACCACGGCGATGATCGGCTTGCCGAAATCACTGTCCTTCATGCCGGTGGCGCGCCACAGGCCGCGGGCGCCGGCCATGTTGCGGCCATGGGTGGTGGTGCGGGAACGATAGGCGGGCATTGACCTGTCCTTAATGTCATATCGCGTCGGGAGGGCGCGGAAAGCCGGAATTGAGCCGCAGGCCTTATATACGTCGTCGGCTGGTCTGGCCACGCTTTTGCGATGCGCCAGGTTTCGCCAGAAAAATCGCACGGTGCTGTCGGATCGCGCCCGATTCGACCGTCCTTGGGCCAACGGCAGGGACTAAGGCACCAAACGCCTGGTCAGCCGTTTCATGGTGAAGCAGCCTTCAGAAAACCAGCCCAGAGGAGCAAGACATGCAAAAGATCACCACCTGCCTGTGGTTCGACGGCCAGGCCGAAGAGGCGATGAACCACTACGTCTCCATCTTCAAGAATTCAAAGGTGCTGAGCGTTATGCGTTGGCCCGAGGGGCACGCAGATGAGGGCAAAGTGCTGTTGACCACGTTCGAGCTCGACGGCGTGCCGTTCCAGGCGCTCAATGGCGGCCCCTACTTCAAGTTCAACGAGGCGATTTCGCAGTCGATCGACTGCAAGACGCAGGAAGAGGTCGACTATTTCTGGGAGAGACTCACCGAGGGCGGCGAGCCCGGCCAATGCAGCTGGCTAAAAGACAAGTTCGGAGTGTCCTGGCAGGTCGTGCCGGAGCAGTTGCCGCGGCTGCTTCAGGATCCGGACAGGGCCAAGGCCGGCCGCGTAATGTCGGCGATGATGCAGATGGGCAAGATCGACATCGCCAAGATCGAAGCGGCAGCCAGGGGCTGAACCGCGCGAGGCCGATCGCTCCAGCTCGAGAGTGGTTCACCGTTTCACGGAACGGAGAACCATCTCTTTGTTTGACGCAATTGCGGGCGCAAGGCTACGGCGAAGTCGGCGAGCCCAACCGTTTCACGATTTTTCTGGAATTTGCCCCAGCCGCTACGAAGAACGGCCGGCCGGCACTGTTGTGTCGGGCCCGGTCGGTTGCTGGATCAGACCATGTTCCCAAAGGATTTGCGCAATACGCCGGCCAACCACGACGAGCGATTGCTGCTCCTTCAGGAACGCGAAGCCGCGCCGCGCACGCGCCTCGGCATCCCCGGGCGAAGCGTAGACCATGCGCAAGGCCTCGACTGCGGCGTCGGCGTTCGCCGTCGCCCAGACCTGACCTTTGGTCTGCACATATTCGCCGTGGCGAACCGGCTCCAAGGCATAGGCGACGGGATATCCGGTCAGTTCATTGATGAAGTCGGTCGTGCCGCCATAGTCGGTGGCCACCACAGCCTTTCCGGCCGCGAGCGCCTCGGCGGCGCCAAAGCCGAAGCCTTCGGAGCGATGGAGCGAGATGAACGCGTCGCATCCCCTCATCAGCGAATCCACGCCCATGCGATCAAGCGTGTGGTCCACAATCTGGATCCGGTCGTCTTGCGCGGCCATGTCGCCAAGCCACTGCCGCAGCCCTTCATCGCGCTCGCCGCGCGTTTTGACGATGAGCTCGACATCACGCTTCGCCGATGGGAAGGCGGCGCGGAAGGCGTTAACCGCGGCTTGAGGGTTCTTGCGCGCGACGTAGGAGTCAAAGTCCAGATAGGTGAAGAAGCGCAGCGTTGCGCGGTCGGAGCGGGGTGCCGGCACATGCAACGGGAGCCGCACGGGCTGCGGCACGTGCTTCAGGATTATGCCTGAGAGTTCATCGAAGGCGGACGCCACGAAGCGCGAAGGCGCCCACACCTCGTCGAAATCACGGATCGCGGCATGCCACTCCCGCGGGATCCTTCCGAGCTCCCAAAACGGAAACAGGATGTTCAACCGGCCGGGCGCGATGTCCTGGCGATAATGCTCGGTGGCCGCGAGACCGGTAACGACGAGCTGAGCCTTGCGGTCGACCACGGGGTTGGACTTGGTTGCGAATTCGGCGTCGTTCTCGCGCCCTGGCAAAGCAAGGGCGCGAGACGAAACGGGTAGACGCGCCGCGTCGCAGGCATAGACAATGTTACGTGCCGCCTGGCCCAGTCCAATCTCGGAGCACAGATATCCGCTGACGCACAGGCCGTCCTCTAGATTTCGCGGGAAGGGGATGACCCTATGCTCGGTGAGCTTCGTCCGCACCGCCTTGAGATGGGGGTCCTCGAAGCCGTTGCGCAAAAGGTGCGCGATCGGATTGTCGTGGCCCGGCCGGAACCCAGGAGCCAGAGCGGCATAGGTTTCGATATCGATCCCGTTCGCCGGCTTCCGCCGTTCGCGCCAGCCATGGTTCATATAGTGCGCGAACGGATCGATGCCGCTCATGGCGACATCCTTGTGGGCAGTCAAATACCACTCCGGGTCGAAGACGCCGGCCAGCTCGGCCAATGCCTGAAGATGCCGATGCTCCCATTCGATGCCCAGCACCCCCTGCATCTGCTGCCGCCGCGACAGGACGGCACGCCGAACGTAGCGAACGACCCTTCGCGCAAAATCCTTGATCGTCACGGATTGCCCACCCTGTCAGTCCACGGAAATCCGGCTTGCGGCCGATCGCCCATATCTACATGCGGATTGCAAAAGGGATCCTGATCCACGGCCTCGCGCCAACGCTCCGCTATCAGGCGCATGCTCGCGATACGCATCCTCAGCACCTCAGGCGTGGCTTCGGAACCTCGCGTCGCGGATTCGCGGTGGATGATCCCATCTGTCGGTAGCGCAATGACCCTGAAGCCCTTCAGCCGCGCACGCAGACAATAGTCGACATCGTTGTATTCAACAGGCAGGCAGACCTCATCAAACCCGCCGATCTCATGGAAAACGGTTCGCCGCGAGGCGACGATGGCGCCCGTCACGGCCTGATAATTACGCACGGTGCGCATGGCATGCAGATAGCCGTCCGCATTTCCCGGCGCGCCTCGCAACACATGCTGCGCCAGCACGGGATGCTCGCTGTGCGAGCCGGGTTGCAGAACAATGCCCGCATGCTGCACCGAGCCATCCGGGTACAACAGGCGGGCTCCGACGACACCGACTTCGGGGCGCATGGCGTGCGCAACCATCAATTCCAACTGACGAGGGTGTGTGATCTCGACATCATTGTTCAACAGGACCACAACGTCCGCGGTCGCGGCCGCCACGCCCATATTGACCATGCGAGAGAAATTAAAGCGGCCATGGACCCTGACGATACGGGCGCCGTGCTTCTCCTGGAGTTCCGCGTAGAGTGCCAGCGTAGCCGGGTCGGTGCTTGCGTGATCCACAATGACGAGCTCGGGCGAAAGGTTCTCCAAGGCTTTCACAAACCCCACGCAACGCTTCAGCAGTTTGGGCTGGTCACGGTTGGGAATAACGATCGCCACGGACCGAGGCCGAGGGAGACGCATATCCGCTGGTTCCGCCGAAGGACGCGGCAAAGCAGTGGGAAGATGCATGACGGTCTCGGTGAGATGACCGACCGCGAGAGGCCCACTCGCCAGGGTACGGAGCCAACCGTGCAGGGAATTCGGGCGCTCGGCCGAGCGCCGGGAGAAGATGAGTTTTCGCGAAGCCATGAAGGCCGTGCCGACATAATCCATTGAAACAATCAGATCAGGGTCCCAGCCTGGCAGAAAACAAGGCTGCGGGACCGCCCCGGCATCGCGGCGATCGTGATCGCAGACGATCAGGTCCGGCATCGGTGTCCCGCGCAACGGTGAAAGCATGCGATTCAGGAGAGCGAAGGCATCCGTATCGAACGTCGTGCCAGCGGCCGCGAAGCCCAAATGACTGCCGCGCCACAGATGATCGTGCGCCGGATCCGACAACAGGTTCAGCGCATCGAGCGTCGGCTCCGCGAACAGGCCACGCAGGCTTGTAAAGTCGTCCACATCCGGCAAGTCGATCTCGTGGACACCGGCAACCACGATCTCGATATTGCGATAGGTCTGACCAAGCAGCGAAGAGAGCGTATGCGACAGGGTCTCGCGGCTCGCCGAAGCCGCGTCATGGATCAACACGGTAATCAAGTGATTCCACGTGCGCTGCTGGCCGGCCAACGCCGTCCTTTCGGCCAGCCTGGATTGCCGCCAACTGTCGTAGCCCGCCGATAGGGTGGCGTCTTCCCGCCTGCTCATACTATCGGACTCTCCTGAGTTTGCGTCGGCCTGCCTGCGCTTGCCGGTTGTTGCTGTTGCCGAAAGAGATCGATCACTACAGCTTTTCTAGAACCACCATGTCCTGATAATCGAGCGCACCACGCGGGATATACTGGCAGACACGCAGAAATTTCGACCAATGATCGAATACATACCGCACGCTGTGGAAGGCGGAGTGGTAGAAGTCGGGGAAGTCAGCGCCCCACTGGTCATCCTTGGTAAAGAAAAGCCCTCGTGTATAGAAGATGTCGGCAACCTGCTCGCGAAGCGGCGACTCCGGCGGAATCCCTCCGAAAAACTGATCGAATGCATGCTGTCCGTGAACCGTGAGCGTGACAACACCACCCGGGCGAAGGACGCGCGCCAACTCCGCAAGCCAGGCATCCTGGTAGTCCGCATCAAGATGCGACATCACACTGTGGTTGAAGATCAGGTCGAATGAGCCATCGCCGTATGGAAGCGGAGGCAGGCCTTGCGTAAGGCTCGTCTCAATCCACGGCATATGCGCCGAAACCCATTCGATCGCTTCGGCGTCGATCTCGTTTCCGTACAGCTTGCGAGGCAAGGCGGGCACGGGCAGATGCCGCAAGATGCGGCCGCAGCCGCAACCCCACTCGAGGATATCGTTGAAATCCCCGTACGACTTTCGGATGGACGCCAAGGCCCGCTCCAGATCGCGCAAGGACTTTGCCCCCGACTCCACGAACCAGTCGCTGGCGTCGGTGCCCGTGACCTTGTAACGCAACCGCGGCGGAGGGAGCTGGATTTCCGGGGCTGCTGCTTCGGGCCCCTGGTTTGAACTCCCGGTTGTCGAAAACACGAAACCTCCCCTTCGCATCACAACAGCATCGCGCTTCGGCGATGCACCGCGGTTGTTATGGACCGATCAGATGACAATGGAAATCCCAGAACATCCGACAGAATCGTCGACCTGCTCCAAGTATTTGTTTTTGCGCATATGGGGACCGTGACCGGCCTGGCATCGTGTCGGCGCGCCAAGGGACCCGCCGTCACGCCGCCTTGTCGCGGACCTGATAGTCCTTCACCGCGGCGAAGCGGATCGCCTTCCAGCGCTCGGCCTCGTAGTTGAGCGAGAAGGTGTGCTGGGCGAGGAAGACCGGATCATTGTCGAGATCGCGGGCGATGTCGCCGCGATGCGCTTCGACGAAGCGCTGCACCTCGGCCCTGTCGTCGGCCGAGATCCAGCGGCAGACCGAAAAGCGCGACATCTCGAAATCGACCGGCAATGTGTACTCGATGTTCAGCCGCTCCTTCAGCACGTCGAGTTGCAGGGCGCCGACGACACCGACGATGGCCGGCGAGCCGTCCTCGGGCGAGAACAGCTGCACGACGCCCTCCTCGGCCATCTGGTGCAGCGCCTCCTTCAGCTTCTTGGCCTTCATGGCATCACCGAGGCGCACCCGGCGCAGGATTTCCGGCGCGAAATTGGGCACGCCGCGGAACAGGATTTCTTCGCCTTCGGTGAGTGTGTCGCCGATGCGCAGCGTGCCGTGGTTGGGGATGCCGACGACGTCGCCGGCGAAGGCCTCGTCGGCGGTAACGCGGGTGCGGGCGAAGAAGAACTGCGGCGCCGACAGGCTCATCGGCTTGCCGGTGCGCACCAGCTTGGCCTTCATGCCGCGCTCCAGCTTTCCGGAGCAGACGCGCACGAAGGCGATGCGGTCGCGGTGGTTGGGATCCATGTTGGCCTGGATCTTGAAGACGAAGGAGGTCATCTTCTCCTCGGTCGCTTCGACCTTGCGGCTGTCGGCCTCCTGCGCGCGCGGCGGCGGCCCGAAGGCGCCGAGCGCCTCGATCAGGTCGCGCACGCCGAAATTGCGCAGTGCCGAGCCGAAATAGACCGGGGTTAGATGGCCCTCGCGGAAGGCGTCGATATCGAGCGGGCGGCAGGCCTCGCGCGCCAGCTCCAATTCCTCGATGAAGTCGTTGCGCTCGTTCTCCGGCAGGAGACCGGCGACGCGGTTGGAATCGGGGCCGTTGACCGGCGTGCGCTCCTTCTCGTCGTCGCTCTTACGCACTGCGTTCAGCGCCAGGTGATAGGTGCCCGAAAAGGTCTTGCCGCGGCCGATCGGCCAGGTGACCGGGGCGGTGTCCAGCGCCAGCTTCTGCTCGATCTCGTCGAGGATCTCGAACGGATCGCGGCTCTCGCGGTCCATCTTGTTGACGAAGGTGATGATCGGGATATCGCGCAGGCGGCAAACCTCGAACAGCTTCAGCGTGCGCGGCTCGATGCCCTTGGCGGCGTCGATGACCATGACGGCGGAATCGACCGCCGACAGCGTGCGGTAGGTGTCGTCGGCGAAATCCTCGTGACCGGGCGTGTCGAGCAGGTTGAAGACATTGTCGTCATACTCGAAAGTCATCACCGAGGTGACGACCGAAATGCCGCGCTCGCGCTCGATCTTCATCCAGTCGGACCGGGTCTGGATGCGGTCCTTCTTGGCCTTGACCTCGCCGGCAAGCTGGATGGCGCCGCCGAACAAGAGCAGCTTTTCGGTGAGCGTGGTCTTGCCGGCGTCGGGGTGGGCGATGATCGCGAAGGTGCGACGGCGCGATACCGCGTTTTCGATGTCTTCTGCCAAGTCGTGGAATCCTGTCTGTGGCGCGGGCTTCTAGCAGCGCTTTTCCGGCCTGTCGACAGTTTCGGGCCGATCGGTCCGAGGCGACCGGAAATCGGCCGCGCAGATCAGTTCCACAGCCAGCCGCGACCATCCTTGCTGCCGTAGCGGGTGACCAACGCGATCTCGGAGCGATCAATGCCGATGTCGCGCAGCAGGTGGTCCGGAAATTCGTGAAGCCGCGCCCGGTCCCTGCGAATGCGGATGATGCGGGCGAAGGCTCCGACGCCGAAACGATCGATGGCCGTCACGAAGAAGCGCCAGCCGAAGGGCCGATCGACGGTGAATTCCAGTTCTTCAAGGGATGACATTGTCGTGTTTCCTTCTGTTTGAACGATGGCAGATCGGGAGGGCCATGCAATGACCCTCCCGATGCGGTGCCGGGTCTTGGCTGCGTCAGGACTGATCGTTGGCGCAGCTCACATAGGGGTTCCAGTCGGCGAACATGCCGGCCGGATTGTGCCGCCAGTGCCAGACATGCAGCTCGTAGTAGGGCTCCACCGGATGGACGCCCACGGTCGTCTTGCGCTGCAGGGTGCGGCCGAGGAACTCGGGAACGCCCTTGCCCTTCCAGTCCTTCTCGAAGACGATGTACTCCATGCCGACGAGCTGCATGGAGCCGTCCGGCTCCGGCTCGTAGGTCAGCACGTCCGGCTCGCTGAGCACGAGCTTGCCATCGCCGGCACGGACCGGATGGATGAAGTGGACCCCCATCGTGCCGTGCTCGTCATGCGTCGTGCATTCGAAGAGTTGCTGGTAGCCTTCGGCCTTGGCGACCTCGATATTGACGTACCTGGCCGCCATTTCCCGAGACCGGTTCAGCACCGGATCCGGCGTATCATGCGCATCCGCGGTGCCGCAGGCGAACGCGGATGCCCAGATGGCGCCGGACAGCGCCGGGCCGAGGACGAGGTTTGCGAAGAGTTTCACCACCCGTTCCTCCCCGTCAGGCGCTGGCGTGCGCCGTCGTCGGATCGAACAGGCGCTTCACCTGCGTGATCTTCGTCGCCGGGAAGCCGCTCATCTTGGCGTGGCGCTGGATGATCGCCTCGTCCTTGGCGAGATAGACGCAGAAGGTCTTGTCGTCGGTGACGAACGACTCCACCCACTGGATCTCCGGACCAAGTTCGGCGAGCACGGCGTTCGACGCCTTGGACGCGTCGCGAAGCTGCTCGCGCTCGAAGGTGCCGACCTTGGGAATGTCCCGTTCGATGATGTACTTCTGCATTTCCGTAATCTCCTCATCTTGGGTTCAAATGCCGGCGGGCGACCGACCAGGTCGCTGCCGGTGACATGCCCGGGCTTGCTAGGCTAAAGTGCCGCTTGGCTCGCCAGGCACGGGAAGAATGACAGAAGGGGCGGCCGACAGTCCTTACGCCGCGCTTATCTTCTCCTGATCCTTTGCCCATTGTCGTTGGAGGGAATGCTGCCGATGGGGATCTATTGCTTCGGCGACTTCGAGCTGAACGAGGAATCCCGCGCCCTTCGCCTCGCCGGCAGGGAGGTCGAGGCGCAGCCGCTGGTCTTCGACTTCCTCGCCATGCTGCTGCGAAATCAGGAGCGGGCGCTGAGCAAGGACGAACTGCTCGAAACGCTGTGGCCGGGCGTCACGGTGACGGAGGCCTCGCTGCAGCGCGTGGCGAGTCTCGCTCGCAGTATCCTTCGCCAGGGCGGAATTGAAACGGCGCTGCGCAACCTGCCCCGGTTTGGCTACCGGATCTACCTGGATTCACCTGCCGCTCCGGAAAACAAGATCGTTCCGGCCGGCGAGGTGAGCAAGCCTTCGAGCCCCGGCTCGCCAATCCTTTTGGCACGCGCGGCCGTTGCGGCCAGAAAATGGCGTGAGGCCGCGGCCTCCTTCGCCGAAGCAGACGCCACCGACGAGTTGTTGACGGCCGATCTCGAAGAATGGGCCTTGGCACTGGAGTGCATGGGACGGCCGGCGGAAGCCATTCCGCTCCTGGCGCGCGCGGTGACGGAGTACGGCGTCGCCGGCGAACGCCTGCGCGCGGCTTCTCCGGCAATCACCCTTGCCATGATCCATCTGGAAAGAGGAGAGCTTGCCGCCGCCAATGGCTGGCATAAGCGAGCCGCGCAGTTGATCGATGGCGCCACCGAGAGCAGGGAGCATGGCCTCTGGTGCTGGATGGGCGCGCGCATCAAGGGCGCGGAAGCCGAGCCGGAGCACGCGCTTGCGCTCGCCGAGCAGGCTTTCGAGGTCGGCAAGCAGCTCGAGGATCCGGTCGTCGAGTCGCTCGGTCTCATCTATCGCGGCTTCTTCAAGCTTTGCCTTGGGGAAACAAGGTCCGGGCAGGAAGACCAGGATTTTGCCGCAGCGCTTGGTCTCTCCAGCGATGTCGACCCGATCGTCGGCGGTATCCTCTACTGCAACATTCTCTGGGCCTGCCGAAATTTCGGCGACTGGGCGAGAGCCAACCAATGGACCCTCAGCTACGAGGGTTGGTGCAGAGGACACGGGCTGGAAGAACTCACAGGCTCGTGCCGGCTGCATCGGGCCGAGGTGCTCGGCGTCCATGGCACGCTGAAAGAGGCGGAGACGCTGGTGCGTGCCGCGCTCGACCAGCTTGCGCTCGACGCGCCTTGGGCCACTGGCGATGCGCTGCGCGTCCTGGGTGACATTCATCTTGCCGCCGGCGATTTCGCCGAGGCAGAAACAGCCTATCGCGCGTCCCACGCCGCGGGCTGGGACCCGCAGCCCGGCCTTGCGCTGCTGCAGCTCGAGCAGGGACAGGCGGAGGCCGCTTTCAGCGCGCTCGAGCGGTCCCTGGTTGGGAACCGCTGGCCAACCCTGCAGCGGCGCGGCATGGTCCTTGCCACGCTCGCCAAGGTGGCGGCGCGGACCGATCGGCTGGAGCGCGCGAAGCAGGTGATCGCCGAACTGGAAAGCGAGCCGCAACGTTGGCCGATGGCCTCGATCCGGGCGCTGACTGCCGAGGCCAAGGCGGAACTGTTCATGCGGGAAGATCGCCTTGTGGAAGCGGCGTGGGAGCTGCAGACCGCATGCTCGCGCTGGGCCGAGATCGGCTCGCCGACCAACTGCGCGGACGCCAGGCTTTCGCTCGCGGCGCTGCTTATCCAGCTGGGTGACCGCACCGGCGCGGAGCTGGAGCTCGGCACGGTGCTCGCGGTCGCGAAGAAAGTCGACTCGCCGCGCCTCATGCGGCGGTACGACGAGTTGAAAGGGCTGCTCGCCGGCGCCAAGAGAGAGGCGCTTGGGTAGCGCATAGACTCTCGCTTGAGGTTGGCTCGGTGCGATGGCATGACGGGAAACCCCAATGGAGCCCGGCATGAGCAGCGCGAAAGAAGTCATCGTCATCGGCGCCGGCATCATCGGTGCCTCGATCGCCTGGCATCTGACGGGAGCCGGGGCGCGGGTGACGGTGATTTCGGGTAGCGGCGCGGATGGCGTCGCGACACCCAATTCGTTTGCCTGGATCAATGCCAGCTGGGGCAACCCCGAGACCTATTTCCGGCTGCGCCGGCGCGCCATGGCCGAATGGACAAGGCTGGCGAAGGATCTGCCCGGCCTGCCGCTCGCCTGGTGCGGCGGCCTGTGCTGGGACATGCCGGCGGACGAGCTGGAGGCCTATGCGGCCGAGCATTCCTCCTGGGGCTACGGCATCGAGCGCGTCGGCCGTGATCGGGTGGCCCGCATCGAGCCCAATCTTACCGAGCTTCCGGAGCTTGCGCTCTATGTGGCGGAGGAAGGCGTCGCCGAGCCGGTTGCCGCCACCAGGGCGCTGCTGGCCGATGCCGAGCGGCGCGGCGCGAAGTTGGCAACCGGAACCGTCACCGCCCTGGCGCGATCCAATGGCAAGGTCACGGGCGTGGAGATGTCCGGCGAGCAGCTTACCGCCGACGAGGTGGTGATCGCGGCCGGCGCTGGAGCTCCGGGGATCGCCGAAACAGTCGGGGTCAAGCTGCCGATCGAAACACCGCCCGGCCTGATCGTCCATTCGCGCCCTTACAAAACGCTGCTCAACGGGCTGGTGCTGGCCGAGCGGCTGCACATGCGCCAGACGGCCGAGGGCCGGATCATCGCCGGCTCGGATTTCGGCGGCGCCGATCCGGGCGAGAATGCGGAGGACACGGCGCGCGAGCTGTTCAAGGCGACGAAGGCGATGCTGCGCGGCGCCGAGGGGCTGGAACTCGATTTCCACACGGTCGGCTACCGGCCGACCCCGGTCGACGGCTTCCCGATCATCGGCCGCGCCGAGGGGGTGGACGGGCTCTATGTCGCCGTCATGCATTCCGGCATCACGCTGGCGCCGGCCGTCGGTCTCTTTGCCGCGCGCGAAATCCTGGACGGCGAGCGCGATCCATTGCTTCAGTCTTACAGGCTTGGCCGCTTCTCTTAATAGCCGGTCGGCCTGCGAAAGCCCCCAGCGAGTGGCGCCATCGCCGCGGCAATGCCGAGCAGCCGCGATTCCGACCAGCGACTGCCGACCAACTGCAGGCCGATGGGCAGGCCCTCGCTGCCGTACCCGCCGGGTATCGTCAGCGCCGGATGGCCGGAATAATTGAACACCGCGCCATAGGCCGGCAGCATCCAATAGCTTTCCTCTCTGCCGTTGACCTCGATCGCCGTTCCCGGCGCGCAATGCGGGAAGGCAGTGGTCATGGCGACCGGGCAGAGCAGCGCATCGCAGCTTTCGAAGAACCTGTCCCAGGCGAGAATCGAGCGGTCGCGCCGGGCGAGCGCCGCGAACCAGCGCGAGACAGGCGTCGGTTGGTCCGGCGGGTCCGGCTGCGCGGCCTCCAGCATCATGCCGATCAGCGCGCCGCCCTCGGCCAGATCGTCGTGCAGATCGAGCCTGGGCAACTTTGCCTCCTCGACCATGGCGCCTGCCGATCCGAGCTTCTCGCCAAGCTTTTCGACGGCGGCGCTGATCTCGCCAGCCACCGGGAAGCCAGGGAAGGACGTGGCGACGGTGATGCGCAGCGAACTGACGTCCGGCGTCTCCGTAGCCTCGACCGGCACCGGCGCAAGGTCGGTGTCGCCTTCGTCCGGTCCGGCGATGATCCGGTAGATCAGTGCCAGGTCCTCGGCGCTGCGCGCCAGCGGGCCGAGGCACGACATCAGCCGGACGCTGCGCACCGTCCCGCCCGGATCGGGAAAAGCGCCGGCCAGCGAAACACGGTGCTCGGTCGGCTTCAGGCCGTAGACACCGCAGAAGCCGGAAGGCAAGCGGATGGAATCCTGCATGTCGGTGCCGACCTCGAACGGCGTCATGCCCGTGGCAACAGCCGCCGCTGCGCCACCGCTGGAGCCGCCGGCGGTGCGCGACAGATTCCAGGGGTTGCCTGTGCGGCCGAACAGTGGATTGTCCGATTGCCAGTCGCTGAGCATGGTCGCGACATTGGTCTTGCCGATCAGTATTGCGCCAGCCGCCTTCAGCCGCGCCACGACCGGGCTGTCCTTTTTCGCCACATAGTCGGCAAACGGCGGGAAGCCGACCGTGGTCTTCATGCCGGCCGTGTCGTGCGTGTCCTTCAGGGTGAAGGGCACGCCGTGCAGCGGACCCAGCGCGTCGCCGCGCGCCAGCGCAACGTCCGCCTGCCTGGCGCGCTCGCGAGCCCCTTCCCTGTCGAGGGTGACGATGGCGTTGACCGCCCCGTTGCCCCTGTCGATCTGCGCAAGATGCGCATCCAACGCCTCGGCGGCCGAGATTCTACGCGCGGAGATCGCGGTGGCGAGCTCGATGGTCGAGGCGAAGGCGATGTCCATGACGAATGCTCCGACTTGCTGGCCGCGCCTGCTGATCAAGATGGCGGACTGTGGCGCGGCTTCAAGCCGAGTTCAGCATCCGAGGATCGGCCTCGCTTGATCGGGATTGCGCTGGCATTCGCGGCGGGATGGTTCAGCCGGCCAGCGCCAGCTCCGCCAGAGCCGGAGTAAAGGGCCGAACGACCATGCCATCGCGTGCAATGGTGACGAAGCTCGATGGCGGGATCGTCTGCCACTCGCCGCCTTCGCGGTCGAAGGGCTCCGAGACGATGCAGCGGCCCCTGCCAAAGGCCGAGGTGTAAAGCGTCGGCGCATGATCGTCGGTGGCGTAGCGCACGGCGTAGAGCGCCTTGCCGTCCGAGAAGGCGGCGGTGAGCTTCAGCGCCGGGTCCAGACCGGCGCGGCGCGAGGCGTCGAGCACGCGATTGGCGGCTCGCGTTGCCGCGCCATGCGGGTCGCGCGACAGGCCCTCGTCGATCATCAGCAGGAAGAACAGCTCGGAATCGGTGCTGCCCGAGCGCCGGTCGTAGACGGCGTCCGAAAGCGAGTTCTCCGTCCGCGGCGTATCCTTTCGAAGCCGTGGATCTGGCCGTTATGCATGAACGACCAGCGGCCGGAAATGAACGGGTGGCAGTTCACGCGGCTGGTGCCGCCACCGGTCGAGGCGCGGACATGGGCCAGGAAAAGGCCGGATCTGATCTGCTGGCACAGGCTCTTCAGGTTAGGGTCTGACCAGGCCGGCAGAATATCGCGATAGAGCCCAGGCTCGGGCCGGCCGCCATACCAGGCCAGACCGAAGCCGTCGGCATTGGTCGGCGATTTCGCCTCCCGCGCGTCGCGGCTCTGAACGATCAGCGAGTGTGAAGGTGCGGTGACGATCTCTTCAAGGAATATCGCTTCGCCGAGATAGGCGGCCCATCTGCACATTGTTGCGTCATCCTCTCTTGCGCATCCAACCGGGGCCGCGAATGAAAACCATTCGCCGCCGGTGAGGCGCCAGAGATGACAGGAGGCCGGATTGGCGTCCTTACGTCGCGCTGATGTTTTGCTGATCCTTTGCCCGAGGCAGGCTGGAAAGATGCCGGCGATCGCCGGGCGATCGAGATCGTGCCTAGCCGACCAGCGCCAGCTTGTTCGCTGCAGGTGCAAAAGGCCGAATGCCCATGCCGTCCGCCGTCATGGTGACGAAGCTCGACGGCGGGATCGCCTGCCACTCGCCGCCGTCGCGGTCGAAGGGTTCGGAAACGATGCAGCGGCCCGCGCCGTTGCGGAAGACGGAGGTGTAGAGCGTCGGCGCATGATCGTCGGTGGCGTAGCGCACGGCATAGAGCGCCTGGCCGTTGGAGAAAGCAGCCGTCAGCTTCAGCGCCGGCTCGAGGCCAGCGCGGCGCGAGGCGTCCAGCACGCGACTGGTGGCGCGCGACACCGCGCCTTGCGGGTCTTCGGACAGACCCTCGTCGATCATCAGGAGAAAAAAGAGCTCGGAATCGGTGGTGCCCTCGCGCTGGTCGAAGACGGCGTCGCAGAGCGAATTCTCCAGCGCGCGGCGGATCTTCTCGAAACCACCGATCTGGCCGTTGTGCATGAACGACCAGCGGCCGGAGATGAAAGGATGGCAGTTCATGCGGCTGGTGGCGCCGCCGGTCGAGGCGCGCACATGGGCGAGGAACAGGCCGGACTTGATCTGCCGGCACAGGCTCTTCAGATTGGGGTCCGACCAAGCCGGCAGGATGTCGCGATAGAGGCCGGGCTCGGGCCGGTCGCCATACCAGGCAAGCCCGAAACCGTCGCCATTGGTCGGCGACTTGGCTTCCTGGGCGCAGTGGCTCTGGGCGATCAGCGAATGGCAGGGCGCGGTGATGATGTCTTCGAGGAAGACCGCTTCACCAAAATAGGCCGCCCACCGGCACATCGCATTCCACCGTTGCTAGGCGCGGTCCATCAGAGCCTTGGGCTCCTTGACCGCGTGTGAGCCTCTGTTGTGCGTCCGCTCATAGAGCTCGCGGACGATTCGGCTGGCGGTAGTCTCGAACAGAAATGGCAAGAAAGCGTGAACGAGCGCCGCGCCCGCGGCCAGCGACAGGCGCGAGCAGAACCAGGCGGCGAAGGCCATGTGGCTGAAATAGGTCTCGCCCACCTTGGCCGGGTGAGAGGTGAACAGCTTCGAAAACGTCGTCATGGTGATCCCTCCTGCCGGGATGAGCCCCGATGCTGAGTATCGTGCCACGGGTCAAAGGTTCATCGATCCCAAATTGTCCTTGCGATGAGCAACAATTTGGGACATTCATCCCAGGATGAGCATAGAAATCGATGAAATCGATCGAAGATTGCTGGCGGAGCTGCAACGCGACGGTACGTTGTCGGTCGATCAGCTGTCGGAGCGGGTGGCGCTGTCGCGCAATGCCTGCTGGCGGCGGGTCAAGCGGCTGGAGGAGGACGGCGTCATCATCGGGCGCGTGGCGCTGGTCGATGCCGACAAGCTCGGGCTCGGCCTCTCCGTGTTCATCCTGGTCCGCACCTCCAACCACGATCCGGACTGGCTTCAGAAGTTCCGCGCGGCGGTGACCGGCTTTGCCGAGATCACCGGCGTCTACCGCATGTCGGGCGATCTCGACTATGTACTGAGAGCCCGCGTCGCCGACGTGAAGGCCTATGACCGGCTCTACCAGCGGCTGATCGCCAAGGTGGCGCTGTCGGATGTCTCGGCCTCCTTCGTCATGGAGGAGATCAAGGAAACGACGGTCGTGCCGGTGGAACTGCGCTGAGCAGGAACCGCCTCGAAAGAAAGGCGTTGATAGCGTTGCGGCCGGGTTGACCTTTCCGGCACTCGCGCCGATAGGAATGGGCTCATGCGCACAGCTGTCTATCCCTCCCCCGTCATCGGCCCCTCCGTCGGTTTCGTCAGGCTTCCGCATGGCGAAGGCCTGCCGCTGCCGGCCTATGAAAGCTCAGGCGCCGCCGGCATGGATTTGCGCGCCGCGGTACCGGATGACCGGCCGCTGCTCATCCTGCCTGGGAAACGCGCGCTGGTGCCGACCGGGCTGATCGTGGAAATCCCGGAAGGCATGGAAGGCCAGGTCCGGCCGCGCTCCGGTCTTGCCTTCAAGCACGGCCTTACCGTTCTCAATTCACCCGGCACCATCGACAGCGATTATCGCGGCGAGGTCAAGGTGCTGCTGGTCAATCTCGGTGACGAGGACTTCGCGGTGACGCGCGGCATGCGCATCGCCCAGATCGTCTTTGCCGCGGTGACGCAAGTGGCGATCGAGGAGCGCTCGCTCGCTGGCGGCACGGCGCGCGGGGCGGGCGGCTTCGGGTCGACCGGCACGGCCTGATGTCTGTACCAAAGCTGGTCATCTTCGACTGCGACGGGGTCCTGGTCGACACCGAGAACCTTGCCAACCGGCGCCTCGCCGAGTGGCTGAGCGGCGCCGGCTTCGCCACCACCTTCGAATATTGCCGCAAGCACTTCTCCGGCCGCAGCATGGCCTCGGTGCAGAAAGAGATCGAAGCGGCGACCGAGGTCAGGCTCGGCGTCGATTTCGTCGACCGCTGGAACGCCGGCCTGCCGGACCTGTTCGCGCATGGCGTCGAGGCGATCCCTTATGTGCGCGACTTCATCGAGAAGGTCCGCGCCGCCGGCATCGCCTACTGCGTCGCCTCATCGGCTCGGGTGTCGAAGATGCATATCACGCTCGGCCAGACCGGGCTGCTGCCGTTGTTCGAGCACGCCATGTTTTCGTCGACCATGGTCGGGCGCGGCAAGCCGTTTCCGGACCTGTTTCTCTACGCGGCAAAGACGATGGGCTTCGCGCCGGCCGACTGCATCGTCATCGAGGACAGCGTCGCCGGCACTGAGGCCGGCATCGCCGCCGGAATGCGCGTCTTCTCCTATCACGCCGATCCCTATTCCGACCCGCATGGTCTGGAAGAGGCCGGCGGCATTCTGTTCGACGACATGCGCGCGCTGGCCGGGCTGGTGCCGATCGGCTGAGCCGGTTTTCAGCCTTGGGGCCTGGCTTTGCGTTTCAAGACTCCGCGCTGGAGTGGTTGATCGGTGATGGAAACGCAGAACCACCTCTTTTGTTTCGACGCAATCCGGACGGAAAACCGCTTCACACTTTTCCTCGAATTGCTCTAGCGTAGGCTCTCTCGGGGGGCGCCCGCACATATGATCTCCATTTTGTTTCGCTTCATTCTCGCTTGCCTGCTCTTGCCCTGGATTTGGGCGACGGCAGACGCGCAGACCGCCAGCTTCCCGGAACTGAGCAGCGCCGTCCCTAGCCATCCGGACGTCACCTATCTCGACCTTGCCAACTTGGTCGTCCCCGTTCTCGCCGGCACTTCGCCGATCAAGATCCGCCCCATCAGCGGTGACGCTGATGACGAGGCGCCGCCTTCGACCGGCGACCTGTCGAGCGCCGCCGTCCTCGATATCAAAGCCGGCGGCAAGGAACGGCTGACGATGCTGTTCGACCTCGGGCAAGCCTCCGACAGCGCCGAGGGTTTCGCTGTGCTGGCGCTCTACGACCTCGGCGGCAAGCCGGAATTGCTCGACGCGGTCAATGTCGCCACCGATCGAAGCACATTTTTTCGCGAACCGGCCAGGCTTTCGATCAGCGCCGGCGATGACGCCGTCGTCATCACCAGCACGCATTTCAATTCGAACCAGGGCTACGTCAGCACGTTGCTGCTCATGGTCCGCAGCGACCGCTTCGAGCTGGTCGACACCATCAACACGTTCGATGAAAACTACTGCTACAAGCGGACGCAGGATCTTGCCTTCAAGACGCTCGCGGACGGCCGGCGCTATGCGGCGATCAAGGCGACGGTGACCGACGCCACGGTGCCGGGCGAAGACTGCGAAGACGAGCAGCCCAAGGCTTCGTCGCACAAGATCTCTGTGACCTATCGCTGGAGCAAGAAGGCGTCGCGCTACGTGCCTAGTTCCAAGGCGTTCGAGCGTCTGTCAGCAGAGAACCAGAAACGCTTCTGAGCCAGGCGCATTCGTTTGCCCGGTTGAAATCGTCGCGCTAGACTCCGCTTCACAAGTCCACATATGAGGGAAGCATCCATGGACAAGGGCAAGATCTTTCGCGACCTGCACGCCTCGACCTTCGTCATGCCCAATCCCTGGGATATCGGCACGACAAAGCTTCTCGCCTCCTTCGGATTCAAGGCGCTGGCGACGACCAGCGCCGGCTTTGCCTTTTCGCGCGGCCTGCCCGACGGCGCGGTGACGTTCGACGCGATGATCCATCACTGCCGCGAGGTGACGGCGGCGACCGCTCTTCCAGTTTCGGCCGATCTCGAACGTGGCAAGGGCGACAGCCCCGAACAGGCGGCAGAGACCGTTTTCGCGGCCGAGGCGGCCGGCCTTGCCGGCTGCTCGATTGAGGACCACACTGGCGATCGGGAGAAGCCGATCTATGATTTTTCGCACGCCGTAGAACGCGTCGCCGCCGCTGTCGAGGCGGCGCGGGCGCTGAAGCACGATTTCGTCTTCACCGCGCGGGCCGAGAATTTCCTGTGGGGCCGGTCCGATATCGATGACACGATCAAGCGGCTGCAGGCCTTCGAGCAGGCCGGAGCCGACGTGCTCTACGCGCCGGGCTTGAGCGACGTCGAGACGGTGCGGATCGTCTGCTCGTCGGTGACCAAGCCGGTCAACGTCATGGCGCGGCCGGGCTTCGCCGTCGCCGACCTCGCCCAGGCGGGTGTCAAGCGCATCTCGCTCGGGCCCTGGCTGACCAATTTCGCCTTCGGCATGCTGGAGACCGCGGCGCGCGAGATCCAGCAGGACGGCACCTTCGGCTTCACCCGCGCCGCCATGCCGTTCGGCAAGCTGCAAGCGCTGTTCGGCAAGAACGGCGACTGACCGAAAAGGTCATCCTGGCCGGCGCGCTGACACCGCCTTGTGCAGATGCACCATCATGGCGGCGGCGAAGAGCGGCGTCAGCAGGTTGACGACCGGAACGGCCAGGAAAGCGGCGATGACCAGCCCGGCCAGGAACACGGTGCCGGCATACTTCCGGCGCAAGGCCTTAGCTTCGGCCTCCGGGCGGAAGCGCATGGCGGCGAATTCGAAGAACTCGCGCCCGAGCAGATAGCCGTTGACGATGAAGAAGGCGGCGATGTTGATGCCCGGCACCAGGAGCAGCAGCAGGGCGATGATGTTGCCGAGAACAACGACGCCAAAGAATTTTATCGCCAGCACCAGCGAGTGCAGCGCCGGCACGGGACGGCCGGGCGGGTCGTCCGGATAATCGGTGCGCTCGACCACTTCGGCGACGTCGTCGAGGAACAGGCCGGCGATGATCGCCGTCACCGGCGCGACAACCAGCGCCATCCCCATCGCCAGGACGATGCCGGCGACAATGGCGCCCAGCCATCCGGCCCAGGACGGCAGCCCAGGCAGAAGCGTCTGCAGCCACGGCCAGGCCAGCCATCCGAGCAGGCTCTCGATGCCGAACCAAAAGGCCACCAGCGCCAGCAGGGTCAGCCCCAGCGTCTTCAGGAAGACGGAACGGAATTCGGGCGAGAACAGCCGGCTGGCAGCGGCGCGGGCGGCGTCGAGGATCACGGCGTCTCCAACCCCTCATTGACTAAGACGCTTCCGAGATAGGCACCCTTGTCGAGCAGCGCAACTATTGCGCAAGTTTCGTCTGCCGGGCGGGGATGGTCATCGCCGCGACGCCGACAACGACGAAACCCATGCCGAGCCAGGCCGTCGGACCGAGGCTCTCGCCAAGGAAGAGAGCGCCGATGCCGACGCCTATCGGCACGCGCAGATAGGCCTGCGATGTGGTGCCGACCGAGCCCAGCGTGTGGATAAGGCGGAAGAAGATCGAGAAGGCGAGCGCGGTCGAGAAGACTGAAAGTCCGATCAGGGCGAGGATCGACGCGGTCGATGGCGAGAGCGTCCAGGGCCGGTCGAAAACAAGGCTCAACGGAATCAGCATCGCCGCGCCGCAGATCATCGAGCCGGCGGCCGGCAGCATTGGGTCAAGCCCTCTGAAGTTGCGCCCGAAAATGGCCGCGCCCGCATAGCTGACGGTAGCGGCGACGACGGCAAGCTGTGCCCACAGCTGATGGCCGAGACCGCCGAGCGCCTCCGTGCCGACGATCAGGCAGATGCCGGCAATACCGGCGCCGACGCCGACCAGCTTGCGCAGCGTCACCGGCTCGTGGCGGGTGATCAGCGCGGTCAGGAGGAAGGTGAAGATCGGCGAGGTGGCGTTGAGGATGGTGGCGAGGCCGGCATCAATGGAGCGCTCGGCGGCGGCGATCAGGGTGAAGGGCACGACGCTGTTCAGGCAGGCCTGGAAGGCGAAGCGACGCCAGGTTGCGGCGTCCCTCGGCATGGCGAGGCCGCGCCAGCGGATGATCGCCAGCAGGATGGCGCCGGCGATCAGGGTGCGGGCGGCGATGAAGGTCACCGGCGGGATCGTCTCGACGCCAACCTTGATGAAGGTATAGGACGCGCCCCATAGCAGCGCCAGCACGGCAAGCAGCGACAGTTCGGTGGTCATGTCGGTCTTTGCGGGCATTGCTGGTTCGTGCTCTCAGAAACTTCGCTCGGATCGCTTCTAGCCGACGGCCAGGCGGAAATGTTTCGATCCGGATGCAACCATAGCCGTCATCATCACGGCCGATATGGTCCAGTTTTATGCGATGGCTGCAACAGCCGGCAAATAGGCGCGGCCATTGACCGGCATGGCGGAACCCAATGCCGATTTTCGGGGTAGGCAAAAGGGCGGCAACTCGCTAGACCCGCGCCCGGCCGGCGTGGCAGAAAGCCGGCAGGTTCCAAGGCGGAGAGATTGATGCCGGATTATGACGTGCTTTGCATCGGCAATGCCATTGTCGACATCATCGCCCAGTGCGACGAGGCCTTCCTCGAGACCAACGGCATCATCAAGGGCGCGATGAACCTGATCGACACCAGGCGCGCCGAACTGCTCTACAGCCGCATGGGCCCGGCGATCGAGGCCTCCGGCGGCAGCGCCGGCAACACGGCGGCTGGCGTTGCGAGCTTCGGCGGCCGCGCCGCCTTCTTTGGGAAGGTCTCCAACGACCCGCTCGGCGAAATCTACACCCACGACATCCAGGCCCAGGGCGTCGCGTTCGACACCAAGCCGCTCCAGGGCCAGCCGCCGACGGCGCGATCGATGATCTTCGTCACGCCGGACGGCGAGCGCTCGATGAACACCTATCTCGGCGCCTGCGTCGAGCTTGGCCCGGAAGATGTCGAGGCCGACAAGGCCTCCGGCGCCGCGGTCACCTATTTCGAGGGCTATCTGTGGGACCCGCCGCGCGCCAAGGAAGCGATCCGGCAGACGGCAAGACTGGCGCATGCCGCCGGGCGCGAAGTGTCGATGACATTGTCGGATTCCTTCTGCGTCGACCGCTACCGCGACGAGTTCCTCGACCTGATGCGCTCGGGCACCGTCGACATCGTCTTCGCCAACAGCCACGAGATCAAGTCGCTCTACCAGACCTCGTCCTTCGAGGACGCGCTGGAAGCGATCCGCAAGGATTGCAAGATCGCCGCCGTCACCCGCTCCGAAAAGGGCTCGGTCATCGTGCGTGGCGACGAGACCGTCACCATCAATGCGACGACGATCCGCGAACTGGTCGACACCACCGGCGCCGGCGACCTCTATGCCGCCGGCTTCCTCTACGGCTACACCGCAGGACGCAGCCTCAAGGAATGCGGCGACCTCGGCTCGCTGGCGGCCGGGCTGGTGATCCAACAGATCGGGCCGCGCCCAAGGCAGAATTTGCGCAGCGCGGCCCAATTGGCGGGGCTGCTTTAGCCTTCATTGCATTGGGCGCGTCGAACGACGCCAACTGTCGCGCGCCTGTCATAGAGCGCACCTACACGCAAACCGAGGCGTCCCGCGACTGACATTTCGGGATGTCCAGTTGGGGTGCAAAAAAATGCAAGACAGCAACCTGTCGGGTCGCTGTGTTTGTCGTTGCTGCCATTTTTGCTTCCTGCTGTAGCCATTTCAATCGGCCGCAGCTGGGGAGGAGAGCGCGTGGCCCGCAAGACAGACACATGACCAGATTTCAAAATCCGACGGATGGGACATCGCAGGATGCCTTGGCGGGCCTCGTCGCCGAGGCGGTGCAGCAGGCACTGGCCCAGCACGGCGTGCTCCTCGATCCGCAAGCGCTGGCTTCAGCCAGCGCCATCGCCGGCGGTTTCGCCGCCGCCTTTCCCTTCCTGCCGCAAACACAGCGGCTCGCGATCGGCTCCCTCAAAGGCGATTGGACCGCGCTTGCTTCCGCGTTCTTCAGCATGACCGCCAACAAGGCCGCGCGTGGCGGCACGGCAGACGCCGGCCGTAGCACGGCAGACGCCGGTGGGGCGGATGAGCACCCGGTGCCGCCATCCGCGACCGGGAAGCCCCCGTCGCCGCGCGAGCGCCAGCGAACCAACGATCTACAATCCGTGCTGATCGAGGATTGGGCGGGCGAAGTCGCAGGATCGACCTATCTGGAAGAGAATTTCCGCATACCGCGCTCGACCCTGCATCGCTGGCAACGGCGAAACGAGGTCATTGCCTTGCGCAAGGGTGGCCGCAAGCATGTCTTTCCGCTGGCCCAGTTCGTCGACGGCAGGCCGGCCGCGGGGATCAGAGAGCTGCTGGCGGTGATCGCCAATCCGAGGCTGGCCTGGTTCTGGCTGACCCGCCCTTCGCCCGATCTCGATGGTCGCACTCCCCTTGAAATGCTCAAGCACGACAGGGTGCGCGAAGTCATGCTGGCCGCACGCGACTTTTCGCCGACCAGCAATCCCAACGGCTCGCGAGTTTGATTTTTTTCTTTCAAATCAATTAGTTAAACGGCGGTTGCCGCGTCATTAACTAGTCGGCTAATGGTATTTCATGGAACAGTCATCGTTGGATGTATCCCAGGTTGTGTAAATCTATAGTTACGTTTCGTTTGTACAACTTGTGCCATTTGTGCCAATTTCGACAATATATTCGTGGTATTTACGCAACAATACTTTTCCAAGATTCCAAAAGCCGCTTTTATGACACAATCTCTGTTGAACCGCGCTGCGACATGGGTCATGTGGAGCGCGAAGAAGCGGCGCGATGCGCGTCTTTTTCAACCGTGGGGACAGGGGGCGGCAACGCTGCCTTTCAAGAGATCAAACCCGTTTTAACTTTTGACTGGAGATTCAGAAAATGAACATCAAGAGCCTTCTTCTCGGCTCAGCTGCGGCCCTGATCGCAGTTTCCGGTGCGCGCGCCGCCGACGCCGTCGTTGTCGCCGAGCCGGAGCCGGCCGAATACGTCAAGATCTGCGACGTCTACGGCTCGGGCTACTTCTACATCCCCGGCACCGAAACCTGCCTTCGCATCGGCGGCTATGTCCGCTACGACATCGGCATGGGCGACGTCGGCTCGTTCGACGGCGCGAAGTCCTTCGACCACCAGGACGGTGACCAGCAGGACACCTGGAAGAAGAATGCCCGCTTCACCTTCAAGACCTGGACCGGCCAGGAAACCGAGCTCGGCACCTTGAAGACCTACACCGAAATGCGCTTCAACTTCGGCAACAGCAACGGCTATGGCACCCTCGCCTCCGGCAATCCCGCCGTCGACAAGGGCGTCTCGGTGAAGTTCGCCTGGATCCAGCTCGGTGGTCTGCGCGTCGGTAAGGACGAATCGGCGTTCGATTCGTTCATCGGCTACGCCGGCAACGTCATCCAGGATACGCTGGTTCCGTACGGCGATTTCGACACCAACGTCGTCCAGTACTACTTCGACGCCGGCAACGGCTTCTCGGCCGTGGTCTCTCTCGAAGAGGGCTCT
>NZ_RZOJ01000150.1:0-12591 GCF_003998845.1 Mesorhizobium sp. M4A.F.Ca.ET.022.05.2.1
CTCCCAATGCTCTACCCAGAATTGTGCGGCTACTCCGCGTCTATCTGATTCTCCGGCGCCGCCTTGCGGAAAGCCGGCAGCGCCATGCAGGCGGCGTGGATCCGCGAGATCACCGGGTAGGGCGCCATGTCGACGCCGAAGCGGGCATTGTTGGTGACCTGGGCGGCGAGGCAGATATCTGCAAGGCCGGGCGTGTCGCCGTGACAGAAGGTGCCGGTCTCGGGCGCTGAAGCGAGAATCGTCTCAAGCGGCTGAAACCCTTCGTTCACCCAGTGCCGGAACCAGTTGACGACATCCTGGTCGCCGGCGCCGAACAGCGTGCGCAGCGAGGTCAGCACGCGCAGATTGTTCACCGGATGGATGTCGCAGGCGATCATCTGCGCCAGCATTCTGACGCGCGCCCGGCCGCGCGCGTCCTTCGGCAGAAGCGGCGGCTCGGGCACGGTCTCGTCGAGATATTCGATGATCGCCAGCGACTGCGTCAAAAGCCGGCCGTCGCCAAGGATCAGCGCCGGCACCAGCCCTTGCGGATTGACCGCGAGATAGGTGGCTTCGAGGTGCTCGCCGTGGCGCAGATGGTGCGGCACGTAATCGTAACTGAGGCCCTTCATCTCCAGCGCGATGCGCACGCGGTAGGAGGTGGAGGAGCGGTAGTAGTTATGGAGGATCAGGTCGCTCATCGCTTCACGTCGTCGGTTGACCGATGTTGATTTCGATGGCGCCGATGCCTTCGACGCCGCCGGTCATCGTTTCGCCCGGCCCGACCGCGCCGACGCCGGCCGGCGTGCCGGTGAAGATCAGGTCTCCCGGCTCGAGCGTCACCGCCTCGCTGCAGATCGAGACGATGTCGGCAAGCGGCCAGATCAGCTCGGCAAGGTCGGCATCCTGCCGGACCTTGCCGTCGACGGCGAGCCAAATTCGGCCTTTCGAGGGATGGCCGGACTTCTGCGCCGGGACCAGTGGGCCGCATGGGGCGGAACGGTCGAAAGCCTTCGACCAGTCCCAGGGGCGCGCCGCCTTCTTCGCCTGGTCCTGTAGGTCGCGCCGGGTGAGGTCGATGCCGACGGCATAGCCCCAGACATGGGCAAGCGCCTCGTCGCGCGGAATGCGGAAGCCCGCATTGCCGATCGCCGCGACCAGCTCGATCTCGTGATGCAGGTTCGCGGTCAGCGGCGGGTAGGGGATGGTGGCGCCGCTGTCGACCACCGCGTCGGCCGGCTTGGTGAAGAAGAAGGGCGGATCGCGCTCGTCATTGCCGAGTTCGCGGGCATGCGCGGCGTAATTGCGACCGACGCAGAAGATGCGGCGCACCGCGAAGCGTTCGTGCGAGCCGGCGACAGCAACCGACGGTGTTGCGGGCAAGGGGAGGACGAATTCCGTCATGCGCTTCTTTCAATCTATATCTCTGGCCGGCACATTCGGCCGAATTGGGCCACCGGGCAAGGGATGCGCAATTGCAAGGCACTGGTCCTGCCGGCGGGCGCCCGCTGGATATCAGCGGAACAAGGCCGCGCCGACGTTCAAAAATCGTCGCGGCCAAAAGAAACAGCGCTGTGGGCCATCCGGCGGCATGTCGTTTACTTTCGTTTCCGGGTATGGCGCCGCCTGGGCACTGCAATCGACGGCAAGAATGGCGATGTATTGTTTGCCAATAATCTGGCCATGGTTGCCGGATTATCCTATTCTGAGCGCAAGTGAAGCGACCACATCATGACCGCAGTCAACGATCGCGCCCGGTTTCTGATCATCGACGACCATCCGCTGTTCCGCGAGGCGCTGCACAGCGCCGTGCAGATGGCCTATCCGGACGTCGATACGGTCGAGGCGCGCTCGATCGCCGAGGCGCTCGACCTGCTGGCCGGCCCGAAGCCGTTCGACCTGGCGCTGCTCGACCTCAGCATGCCCGACGTTCACGGGTTCGACGGGCTGCTGCAGCTGAGGACTCGCCATCCGCGCTTGCCGGTGGTGATCGTCTCCGGTTATGAGGAGCCTCGCATCATTTCCGAGGCGCTGTCCTATGGCGCGGCCGGCTTCATCCCGAAATCGGCGCGCAAGAGCGACCTCGCCGCCGCCATCCGCTCGGTGATGGATGGCGCGATCTATGTGCCGGAGACCTATGAGATCCAGGCGCCCGACGCCGACAGCATCGACCGCGCCGACATGGTGCAGCGGCTGGCGCGGCTGACGCCGCAGCAGCTAAGGGTCCTGCAAATGCTGCGCCAGGGCATGCTCAACAAGCAGATCGCCTATGAGCTGCAGGTCGGCGAGACCACGGTCAAGGCGCATGTCTCGGAGATTTTGCGCAAGCTCAACGTCTACAGCCGCACGCAAGCGGTGATCGAGGTGTCGAAGCTAGATAATGCAGAGCTGTTTCGGGATCAGGCGGGGTTTTGAGGTTTGCAATCACCCTGCAGGTGATAACGCCGAGCGAGCACGAAAAAGTGCACTGTCACCGTAATTCATTTCCGACAGACCCACAGGCCCCTAAAACGATATCGACGAAACGACTGCTCTCACTTCATCCAGTTCTTCATTCATAATCTCGCTTTCTTCGCCAAGGCCGACATAGGTCACGAAAGCAAAATCGTTCCCATTCGACAAGTACCAAGCAGACAACGTTTCATCTGCTTTCCGATACAATACGCCAACACTGATTGTGCTTGCGAATTTCTCCTCCGAAATATGATTGGTGTCTATGAGGTTGTTGTGGCAAAATTCGATCATGAACGATCTAAGAACATCGAAACCCGCGTTTGGTTTTTCCCCGCTCCGATATTTGGCGATAGAGAATTGAAGAGCGCCGACACCCGATGCCTTGGCTAAGGTAGGGGGCCACGCTCCAGGAACGTCGTCGGTTATGTCTTCCCATCCGGCAGCCAGGTCGAATGTGATGCCATGGAATTGTACTATCATTGCGATTTCTGGATCACTCCTGAGCTACTTGCTTAAGCTCGCGGCCATCGACAAAAAGTTGGACAATTCCTCCATCCGGGGGCCACAGGGACAGATATTTTCCGCTTTCCTCGATTTCGATGCGATTGGCAGAAGCGGATTCGGCGAAGAATCGGAATTCCACTTCTACTGTGGGATCGATCAGGTACTGGCGCGCCCAAGGCTCTACGACGATCCGGATCGCCCTATCTGTGTTGTTTCTGTAGACGATGGTTTGGTTGAGAGGCATCTGCAAGGACAGCCCTAAGCCAACAAATGCGCCAGCAGCGCCCGAAGCTGCGCCGGCTTCAGCGGCTTGCGCATCAGCTCGATGCCGGCGGAGCGGGCGGCCTTGGCGACAGGTTCCGAGCCGTCGGCGGTGACGATCAGCGCCGGCACCGGGCGGCCGAGATAGTCGCGGACCTCGGCGATGGTCGCGGTGCCGAGGTCGCCGCCGTCGAGATGCTGGTCGGCAATGACGATGTCGGGCACCCAGTCGGTGTCGCCGAGGAGATCGAGCGCATCGTCGGTCGAGGTCGCGGCGCGCACCTGGCACTGCCAGCGTTCGAGCAGGAAGGTCATCGCCTGCAGTACGTCGGCATCGTTCTCGACCAGCAAAACCTTGGTGCCGAACAGGCCGTAGCCGCGCGGCCGCTCCAGATCCGCCGTGCTGACGATCGCGTCGGCCGCGGCCCCCATGCCGACCGGAACGTCGATGTGGAAGATGGTGCCACGGCCGAGCTTCGACGAGAACGTCACGGGATGGCCGAGCGCCGCCGCCATGCGGCGTACGATGGCGAGGCCCAGTCCCAGCCCGCCGCCGGAAAGCCCGGTGTCGGTGAGCGCCGTGCTACCACGATGGAACTCCTCGAACACCGCCTCGCGCTGGTCGTCGGCGATGCCGCAGCCGGTGTCGGCGACGTCGATGCGGATGATATCGCCGCGATGCCTGGTGCCGACCAGCACGCCGCCGGAGCGGGTATAGCGCAGCGCATTGGACAGGATGTTCTGCAGGATGCGGCGCAACAGCGTGCGGTCGGAGCGCACCAGGACATGGACCGGCCGGAATTTCAGCGACAAGCCCTTCTTCTCCGCCTCCGGCAGGAAGTCCGAACGCAGCGAGGAAAACAGCGCCTCCAGGCTGACATCGCCGATCTCGGGCTGCACCACGCCGGCGTCGAGCTTGGAGATATCGAGCAGCGTGCGCAGTAGGTCCTCCATGGTCTCCAGCGAGCGCTCGACCTGGCGCACAAGCTTCTTGCCTTCCTCGCTGGTCTGCACTTCGGCCAGCGCCGAGACGGAGAGATGGGCGGCGTTCAGCGGCTGCAGCACGTCGTGGCTGGCGGCGGCCAGGAACCTGGTCTTGGAAAGGTTCGCCAGCTCGGCGGTTTCCTTGGCGGCGATGAGGTCGATGTTGGTCTGCTCGAGCCGGCGCAGGGTCGAGTGCAGCTCCTCGGTGCGGTTGCGCACCCGGTTCTCCAGCGAGATCGCGGTCTGGAACAGCGAGAAGGCATTGCCCTGCTGGTCCATCGAGCGCTCGACGCGGCTGACGAGGGCGGCGTTGATCTTCTTCAGCTTTTCGAGGTCGTTGATGTCCCGGAGCGGCATGGGCGGCCTGCGCGCTATTCGGCCGCCAGGCGATCGCCGAAGGCGATGCCGGTGAAGGTCTGGTTGAGGTGCATCGAGCGGTACTGTTCGCCATAGGTGCCAAAACCGATGACGTTGTTGACGCGGTAGAGTTCGGAAATATCCCTGAACACCTGGCGGTTGCGCGCGTCGAGCCGCCGCAGCACGCAGTCGAAGCCGAGGATCATGTCGATGCCGCCCAGCCGGTCCCGGACGTCGCTGAGCGCCGCGTGCGTCGCCTCCACCATGTTCTTCGGCTGGGCGATGGAGAGCACGACGCCGTCGTCGATGGCGCAGAAGAAGGAGAGCGAGCCGTCGGCATGCATCCTCTGGATCGAGCGGCAGTAGTATTCGCCGCCCACCTTCACCACCACCGGATGCGAGGCGAAGCTCAGCGGCGTCAGCGTATGCGGCAGGATCCCCACCGAGGCGGCATATTCCTCGGCGGCGTTGACGGCGTTGAATTCGCGCACGATGCGGTGATCGGGGTCGGAAGCGGTCACCACCAGCTTCTCGTCGGTGGGGATGAAATTGTCGGTCTTGAAGACGTGGAAGGGGATTTCGGTGGCGATCAGCATGATGATGGCGCTGTCGGAGGTGACCTTGCCGTTCGAGATCAGCGTAGTGGTCTCGAATTTGAGATCGTCGCCTGCCGAGCCGCCGATCAGCGGAATGCCGTCGAGCCCCCAATGGATGGCCGACGTCACCGCTTCCTCGGCATAGGACAGCCCGTCGATGAAGCAGAGCGCGAAGGTATCCTTGGCCCGTTCGTGCCCGACGCGGCCGCGCAGCGAGCGCCTGAGCGCCGCCACCTCGCCGGTGATCCTGTCCATGCCCGAGGAAGAGAGATTGTCGACCATGATGCTGGCCGTCGCGAACGAGGCGGAAGGCAGGAGCAGGGCAAGGATGTGGCCTTCCTCGAGGCCTTGCGGCGTGATTTCGCCTGCGGTCGAGCAGCCGGCATAGGCAAGCGCCGGCGCATGCTCCGTCAGCGCTTCCGACAGCACCCCCGCATCGACCAGGCTTTGGGAGAAGAACAGCAGCGCGAAGCCGGCGTCGATCGCCGCGGATTCCGCCGCGACCGCACGGGCAAAGGTGCCGGCGTCGGGCTCATCCGTGGTGAGCGCCGAGAGGCCGCATGCATAGCGCGTGCGCGAACTGGCCAGCTGCCTTCTCCTGCGTTTTGCTCCGACGTGTTTTTGTGCGCGTCGGGCGCGCGGCGTCGAAGGCATTGTTGTCTTCAAGGGGAGGCTTTGGCAATGGGCCGCCCCCCTCCGGCGTGACCGAAAGTACAATATGCGCCGTTTCGGGCGAACTGCATTCTCGCGCCGTGGAGGGGCTCGGCGTACTTTTTCCCGCATTTCTGTGCGGCATCAAGCAAACAGCCGGCGCGCCGGGAGGAAACGGCGCCAGGACACCAAGGCAAAAAATACCCAGGGAGGTTTCATGTCGGACATATCGTTGACGGTGAACGGCAAACGGGTCAGCGGCGCCGTCGAGGACCGCACGCTTCTGGTTCATTTCCTGCGGGAGGTTCTCGGCCTCACCGGGACGCATGTCGGCTGCGACACATCGCAATGCGGCGCCTGCATAGTGCATCTCGATGGCAGGGCGGTGAAGTCCTGCTCGATGCTGGCGGCGCAGGCCGCGGGGTCGAGCGTGGTGACGATCGAGGGGCTCGCCAACGGCGCCGACCTGCACCCGGTGCAGGCCGCGTTCAAGGAGCATCACGGTCTGCAATGCGGCTTCTGCACGCCGGGCATGATCATGACGGCGACCGACATGATCGCGCGCCATCCGGAAGGCCTCGACGAGGCCACGGTGCGCGCCGAGCTCGAAGGCAATATCTGCCGCTGCACCGGCTACCACAACATCGTGAAGGCGATCCTCGCCGCCTCGAAGGCGATGTCGAAGGGCGCCAAGGGCAAGGCGAAACAAGCTGCTTGATAGGGGAGTAAGGGAGTAGGGCAGTAAGGGAGTAGGTGAGTACGCCGTACCGAACCCGCTGCCGATTTCCCTACTGCCTTACTCCCTTACTGACCTACTCCCCTAAATTCCGGAGGAATTTCCGCAATGGGTATCGAAGGTGTTGGCGCCCGGGTGGCGCGCAAGGAAGACAAGCGGTTCATCACCGGCGCCGGCCGCTATGTCGACGACATGGTGGTTCCCGGCATGAAACATGCCGCGTTCGTGCGCAGCCCGCACGCGCATGCGCAGATAAAGAAGATCGACGTCAAGAAGGCGCAAGCCATGCCGGGCGTCATCGGCGTCCTGACCGGCAAGGAGCTCAAGGCCGACGGCATCGGCAACCTCATCTGCGGCTGGATGATCCATTCCAAGGACGGCACGCCGATGAAGATGGGCGCATGGTCGCCGCTGGCCGTCGACAAGGTCCGCTATGTCGGCGATGCGGTCGTCATCGTGGTGGCCGAAACCAAGGGCCAGGCGCGCGACGCGGCCGAAGCTGTCGAGATCAGCTACAAGGAACTGAAGGCGGTGGTCGACGCGACCAAGGCGCTGGAGAAAGGCGCGCCGCAGATCCATGCCGAAGCCGAGAACAACCTGATCTTCGACTGGGAGATCGGCGACGCCAAGGCGGTCGACGCGGCGATCAAGGGCGCGGCGCACGTCACCCGCATGAAGATCGTCAACAACCGGCTGGTGCCTAACGCGATGGAGCCCAGGGCAGCGCTTGGCCACTACGACAAGGCCGAGGATCATTACACCTGCTGGACGACATCGCAGAACCCGCATGTCGCGCGGCTGGTGATGAGCGCCTTCTACAACATCGCGCCGGAGAACAAATTGCGCGTCATCGCCCCCGATGTCGGCGGCGGCTTCGGCTCGAAGATCTACATCTACCCGGAAGAGATCGTCTGCCTGTGGGCCTCGAAGAAGACCGGCGTGCCGGTGAAATGGGTCGCCGACCGCACCGAGAGCTTCCTTTCGGATGCGCATGGCCGCGACCATGTCTCGACGGTGGAGATGGCCTTCGACAGGAACAACCGCATCACCGGCCTCAAGGTCGACACGATCGCCAATCTTGGCGCCTACATGTCGCTGTTCTCGTCCTGCGTGCCGACCTATCTCTATGCCACGCTGTTGTCGGGCCAGTACGACATCCCGGCGATCCACGCCAACGTTCGCACCGTCTACACCAACACGGCGCCCGTCGATGCCTATCGCGGGGCAGGGCGGCCGGAAGCGACCTATCTGCTGGAGCGCACGATGGAGACCGCCGCGCGCGAGCTCGGCGTGTCGCCGGCGGAGCTTCGACGCGCGAACTTCATCACATCCTTCCCGCACCAGACACCGGTGATCATGAACTATGACGCCGGCGACTATGGAGCCTCGCTCGACGCGGCGATGAAGGCATCGGACTATGTGGGCTTTGCCAAGCGTAAGGCCGCAGCCGCCAAGCAAGGCAAGCTGCGCGGCATCGGCATGAGCTGCTATATCGAGGCCTGCGGCATCGCGCCGTCGGCGGCGGTCGGCTCGCTCGGCGCCGGCGTCGGCCTGTGGGAATCAGCCGAGGTGCGCGTCAACGCCGTCGGCACGATTGAGGTGCTGACCGGCTCGCACAGCCATGGCCAGGGCCATGAGACGACCTTCGCGCAACTGGTCAACCAGCGCTTCGGGGTGCCGATCGACAGCGTGTCGATCGTCCATGGCGACACCGACAAGGTGCAGATGGGCATGGGCACCTACGGCTCGCGCTCGGGCGCAGTCGGCATGTCGGCGATCTCCAAGGCGCTCGACAAGGTCGAGGCCAAGGCCAAGAAGATCGCCGCGCATCTACTCGAGGCCGACGAGAGCGACATCGTCATCGAAAACGGCGCGTTGAAGGTCGCCGGTACCGACAAGAACGTGCCGTGGTTCCAGATGGCGCTCGCCGCCTACACCGCCCACAATCTGCCGGCAGGCATGGAGCCGGGCCTCAAGGAGACGGCGTTCTACGATCCGGCCAATTTCACCTTCCCGGCCGGCTGCTACATTTGCGAGGTCGAGATCGATCCGGAGACCGGGTCGACCGAGATCGTCCAGTTCGTGGCCGCCGACGATTTCGGCAACATCATCAACCCGATGATCGTCGAGGGCCAGGTGCATGGCGGCATCGCCCAGGGCGTCGGCCAGGCGCTGCTGGAAGGCGCCTACTACGACGCCAGCGGTCAATTGCTGACGGCGAGTTATATGGATTATACGATGCCCCGCGCGGACGACCTGCCGTCGTTCAAGGTCTCGACCTCGAACACGCCCTGCCCGAGCAATCCGCTGGGCATCAAGGGCTGCGGCGAGGCCGGTGCCATCGGCTCACCGCCGGCAGTGATCAATGCCATCACCGACGCCATCGGCATCGCCGACATCGCCATGCCGGCATCGCCCTCCACGGTGTGGACCGCGATCCGTTCGAAGACCAAGCACTGAGGGAGGGAGCAAGCATGTATTCGGTCAACTATCACCGCGCCGCCTCGGTTGCCGAGGCCGCCAAGCTGCTGAAGAACGGCGATGCCAAGCTCCTGTCGGGCGGCATGACGCTGATCCCCGCCATGAAAACGCGGCTCGCCGCGCCCTCCGACCTCGTCGACGTGTCGCGGCTGAACGACCTTCAGGGCGTCAAGGTGTCGGGCAAGACGGTGACCATCGGCGCCGCCACCACGCACCATGATGTCGCCAATAACGAGAAGCTGAGGAAGGCCTGCCCGGCGCTCGCCCATTTGGCCTCGCTGATCGGCGACCCGGCCGTGCGCCACAGAGGCACCATCGGCGGTTCGATCGCCAACAACGATCCGGCGGCCGACTATCCGGCGGCACTGCTGGCGCTGGGGGCGACGATCGTGACCCACAAACGCGAGATCGCCGCCGACAAGTTCTTCAAGGGCCTGTTCGAGACGGCGCTGAAGGATGGCGAGATCATCACGGCGGTGAGCTTCACCGCGCCGGCCAAGGCGGCCTACGAAAAGTTCCGCAACCCGGCCTCGCGCTATGCGATCGTCGGCGTGTTCGTGGCCAAGGGCAAGGACGGGGTCCGTGCCGCCGTTACCGGCGCCGGCGACGATGGCGTGTTCCGCTCGAAGGAGATTGAGGCGGCGCTGGCGAAGAACTTCGCGGCTGCCGCTCTCGATGGCGTGAAGGTGCCGGCGAAGAACCTGATGAGCGACATCCACGCTTCGGCGGAGTACCGGGCCAATCTAATCGCGGTCATGGCCAAGCGCGCTGTTGCCGCCGCCGGCTGACACTTGCCATCACGTGAATAGAGAAGGGGCCGTTATGGCCCCCTTTTCGCCGCCGTCGCTGGGCCTGGATCAGGCTGCCTGGCGATTTTTCCGTCCGGACAGATAGCGGCGCAGGCCGGCTTCGCCACGCGGCGTCGTCCAGCGGTGGTTCCAGGCAAAGGCCTGCCTCAGCAGTGGCGCCAGAAACTTCAGGATCGGCCTCAGCACCGTGACCTGCCAGATCAGGTTGACCCGGGTGCCATTCCCCGAGGGCGACAGCTCCGCCCGCCACAGACCGTCGAAATCGCCAAAGGTCTTGACCACCACAAGCCGGCCGGGTTCGAGCTCGGCCGCCTCGATGATGAAGTTCAGTTCGTAGGGCAGGGCGCCGCGGGCGCGGGCCCTGGCCCGCGAGCCGACCACGCCCTTGCCCTTCTTGTCGAGCGGCACGACCTCCTTGTAGACGTCGCCCCACCAGAGCGGAAGCAACTCGGCGTCGGACAGCACATCCCACACTTCCTGCGGCGTCGCTTCTGGAATGTCCCAGCGCTCGTCGAAGCGGAAGACGTTGCTTGGCATCACGGTTCGCCTCCAGTGGCGGAGACGATCACTTTAGCGACGGCTTGTTTCATGCGCCAGTGCCGCTCGCCGGCGCTCAGGCGAGTTGTCGGAGGTAGTAGCGCACGGCCTTCTTGCCGCCATGGATGACCGCGTCGCCGACCTCGGCGAATCCCAGCGCCGCATGAAAGGCGTCCGAAGCCGGATTGGGCGGATCGGCATTCACCTCGCAGGTGACGATCGCTTGGCCGGAGCGCGCGACATGCTCGAACAGATCCTCGTAGAGCCGGCGGGCATGGCCAAGGCCGCGCGCCGCTGCGGCGACGACGACCCGGTCGACATAGACGAAGCGCGGGTAGCGTTCGCGGAACCAGAGGAAGTTCGGGCTGTCGTAGTCGGCGTCCTGGTCGAAGGTCATGATGAAGGCCTCGAGCGCGCCAATGCGGCGCGCATAAAACGCCTCTCCGAGCAGGAAGGAGAGCCGCTCGGCTTCAAGCCAGGACAGTTCCGCCGCATGCTCGTTGTTGAGCGCGAGGATGGCGGGCTCATCTTCGGGCGAAACGCGGTCGATCGGCGAGCGTCCTTCGGTCATCGCATCTTCCCCGGGGTCAGGCCCTGACGGCCGCGATGGTCGCCGCCACCAATGCCCCGTCGGTCACCGTGGTTCGGTATTCGCGGTCGAGATCGCTGCCGCCCATGCCGACGCGCGGGTTGCGGTAGCGCATGGCGCTCGGCACATCGGCAAGTGCCGCGAAATGCATTTCCTTCAGCCCGGTCCTGGCGAGCACCTCGGCGATATTGTCGGGATCGAGCCCGCCGCAGCCGAGGATGATGATGCGCTCGCCAGCCTGGCGGACGAGCGCGGCCAGAAGCTCGGCGCCCTCCAGTGCCGAGTCGCGCTGGCCGCTGGTCAGCACGCGGCCGACCTTGCAGCGGACCAGTGCCTCGAGTGCCTCGGCCGGGTCGCGCGTCATGTCGAAGGCGCGGTGGCAGGTGACGTTGAGCGCGCCAGCCGCACGCACCAGTTCACCCATGCGGGTCTCGTCGATGGTGCCGTCGGCGTTCAGGCAGCCGACGACGACGCCGGCGACGCAGAGGTCGGCAAGCGCGCTGACATCGGCGAGCATCGAACGGTATTCGGCCTCGCTATAGAGGAAATCGCCGCCGCGCGGCCTGACGATGACGTGGAACGGAATGGTGGCAAGCTCGAGCGCCGCGCGCACAGTGCCGAGGCTCGGCGTGATGCCGCCTTCGACCAGGCTGGCGCAGAGTTCGACCCGGTCGGCGCCGGCGGCCTGCGCGGCAAGCAGCCCGTCAATGCCTTCGACACAGAGCTCGATCAGGGTTGGCTGAGAATTCTTGGTCAAGATGCGGTCCGTCCGTATTTTCGGCGACAGCCCTAGCATCGGGTCCGCTGCCGTGAAAGCGGCAATGATCGGTCCAGCAGGCGGCGGGCGGCCTGCATTCGACAAGGTATGCTTGACAATTCAATAGCTGAGGAGTTATGAGTTAATTCATAGCCGACGGGTTATTTATCGGGTGCGACGGGAAAGGCGTCGCCCAGCCCGCCGCTCGGCGAAACAAGGAACCCTGGAGAAGCCAGGAACTCCGGATGCTCGGCACCCGGGGCTTGTAATAACACGCCCGAAGGAGACCATTGTGCAAGCACGACTGAAAAACCCCGTAATGCTCATTCCCGGCGCACTGCAGGCATTGCTGGCCCTGGACAAGTCGACCGAGGCGGCCGACGTGCCGTATGTGACGCGCAAGCTCGTCCACCTGCGCGCCAGCCAGATCAATGGCTGCAGCGTCTGCGTCGATATGCACGCGCGTGAGTTGAAGAAGGCCGGCGAGAAGGACGAGCGCATCTTTGCCGTCTCCGCCTGGCGGCGGACGCCTTACTTCAGCGAGCCGGAACGCGCCGCGCTTGCGCTGGCGGAAGCCACGACCCGGCTGAGCGACCGGGCCGACCCGGTGCCGGATCCGATCTGGGACGAAGCTGCCCGGCACTATGATGAAAAGCAACTGGCCGCACTGGTGGTGCAGATCGCCCTGATCAACGCCTTCAACCGCCTCAACGCCGCCACCGAGCAACCTGTCGGCGCGTGGGGGTGAGGGCGATTACTGGCGCAGCACCGTGTTCTTGGCGCCTTGCTCGACCTGGTCGATGACCAGCAGCTTCACCGGACTGTCGCCGATATTGGTGGCCTGGTGCCACTGGCCGATCATCTCGACGATGAAATCGCCGGTCTTGTAGGTGTTG
>NZ_RZOJ01000151.1:0-12503 GCF_003998845.1 Mesorhizobium sp. M4A.F.Ca.ET.022.05.2.1
GACAGATCTCTGGCGGTCGATTTGAACTCGGGCGGGCTCAGACCATGCGTCGAGGCGCCGACGTGCTGCTCATTTCAACGGGTGCTCTGGCTGCGGAAACTATGACCGCTGCCGAGACGCTGGCAAGCGGCGGCGTGCAGGCGACGGTGTTGTCCCTCCCCTGCCTTGCGCCTGCGCCGCTGGCGGACCTGGGAACCGCATTGGCCGATGCCAGCGCCGTCCTGACGGTCGAGGCGCACCAGCAGACGGGAGGACTGGGTTCTTTGGTGGCGGAGGTTCTCGCGGAAGCCGGATTGGCGAGGCCTTTCCGCCGCCTCGCGGCAACCCAGCCCGGCGCAGGCCGCGGCGGCAGTGCGACCTGGCTGATGGAACGCAGTGGATTGAGCGCCGACCAGATTGCGTCTGCCGCCCGGGAACTGCATTTGTTGAGTTGCCATGAACCCGACAGTGTCGATCATCCTTCCCATCCATAACCAGGCCGACCATGTCGTCACCGTTATAGAGGAATATCATGCAACTCTCCGCAGCCTTTCGGTGACGTGGGAAATTATCCTCGTCGAGAATGGATCGCGTGACGACAGCGCCGCGCTCTGTGCGGAGCTGGCAATCCGCTATCCCAATGTGCGCACATTGAGAGCCGACAATGCGGGCTGGGGCCGCGCGGTCAGGACAGGCCTGGCGGCCGCCCGGGGAGAATTTCTATGCTATACGAATTCGGCGCGTACGGCGGGAGCTGATCTGCGCCGGGCGCTGGATGCCGGCATAAGCCGGCCGGACCGCGTCCTCAAGGCCGAACGGAAGCAGGGCCGGGCGTGGCTTCGCGCGCTTGGATCGCAGTTGTACAATCTCGAGGCGAGGCTGCTTTTCGGGCTGCGGCTGCGCGATATCAACGGCACGCCGAAACTGTTCCATCGCCGCTTCGAGGCGCTCCTGGATCTGCAGCGCGATGACGATCTGATCGATCTCGAATTCTGCATAATCTGTCGCCGCCATGGATACGCGATCACCCCCTTCGGCATGGCATCCGGCCCTAGACACGGCGGTCGCTCGACAACCGGATGGCGCACGGCCATGCGGCTCTATCGCGGCGCGCTGCGAATGAGGTTGCAAAGTTGAGCGACGGGAACGACGCCTTCCAGGCCGACCATCAAGCCTGGCGTGACCCGGCCAGCGTCGTGGCGCAGTGGCAGGACGCGGGAGCGATCGACAGCAGTCTGCTTGAAGTCGAGGTGACGGGGCCATGGTGGCAGAGTCTCGCCGAGGCCGGCGTCACCTTGCTGGTCAGCCGCGAATACGAGCATCTCCTGCTGGCGCTCTCGATGGCCTCGGGATCACCCCAGGTGAGCTACCTCAGGCTGCCGCACCCGTCGGGCATTGCCTTCGACGCGGCACGGGGGGAAGTCCATGTCGCAAGCACACGCAATCCGAATGTCTTGTACACGCTGCGGGCTGCGGACGGGCTTCTGCCACGCAGGGATCTCACATCGAAGGGCATTGCCGGAAACGTGCTCATGCCCGCGGGTGCCCGCTTCCTGCCGGGCAGCACATATCTCCACGATCTGGCGATGATCGGCCCTGAGCTGCATGGCAGTGCTGTTGGTGAAAACGCCATTGTCGCATTCCCGGCGCTCGGTGGCAGCCAGCGTGTATGGTGGCCGTCATGCATCGAGGGGGACGCGGGAGCGGATTTTGGCCTCAATCATTTGCAGCTCAATGGCATCGCGGCCGGAAAGAGTCTGGCCGAAAGCTGCTTCACGGCATCCAAGGACGATCTCGTCGGCGCTCGACCTGGCCAGATCGAATTTGCCGTGGAAGGGCGCGGCGTCATCTTCAGCGGCGCGACGCGATTGCCGATGACGCGTGGATTGACCCGTCCGCACTCCCCCCGCTTCGTCAGCGATGCCTTGTGGGTTGCCAACAGCGGATTCGGCAGCGTCGTAAGCTGCGGACAGGATGGCAGCGTCGAGATCGTCGCGCGCCTGCGGGGCTGGACCAGGGGCCTGTGCGCGATCGGCAATCTCGCGATCGTTGGCACATCGCGGATCATTCCGCGCTTTCGTGCCTATGCACCGGGGCTCGAACCGGACAGATGCGTTTGCGGGCTGCATGCGGTCGATATCAAAAGCGGGCGAGTCGTGGCCAGCCTGGTCTGGCCGGCCGGCAACCAGATCTTCGCGATCGAGGCCGTCCCGTCGCGGATGATCGATCGCCTTCCATTTGACGGCTTTCGCCGGATGCCGGGCGCGGAACAGACGCTGTTCTATGCCTGGCAAGCCGGTTCCAGGAATGATGTTCGGAGGAATTGATGACCGACGGGTTTCGCTTGCTGATGCTTGGCGCCATGTACGAAAATGGCGGAAACACCACGCACCGCTTTCTCGACGGGCATCCGGAGATGTTCGTCTATCCGTTCGAGTCCCAGATCGGAACGCGCCTCGTCAACGACGCGATGACGTCTCTGTTCCCGGTCAAGTACCGCTGGCCGGCCTTCCCGCTCGATGCGGCTCCCGTGGACGACTACAAACTGATCATCGACGAAGAATGCAAGGTGCGTGCGCGCACACCGCATGTCAGCAAGTTTCGTGACACGGCCTTCGACTTCAACGACGATGAGCGTTGCGCTCGATACATCAAGCATGTGGAGGCCGTCGGCCGCGGCACGGCGAACAACGTCGCTGCTTTCTTCCGCTCCACATTCGACGCCTGGAAGGATTACAACCGCAGCGGCCGCGAGAAGGTCTATGTCGGGTACAGTCCGATCATCACCGTGGACTCGGAGGCGATCCTCGCCGCGATGCCCGGCGCGCACATGCTGCATGTCGTGCGCAATCCGTTCTCCGCCTACGCCGATACGAAGAAGCGGCCGGTTCCGATGCGCCTGTCGGACTATCTGCGGGCCTGGTGCCTGAACCAATACCATGCCCTGCTCGCGCGCAATCGTCATCCGGATCGGGTGCACATCGTGAGGCTGGAAGATGTCGTGTCCGACGCGCGCAAGGCTCTCGCGCCGGTTCTGTCCGCTCTGGGCATCGACGATCACGCCGCGCTGTCGGCGCCGACATGGAATGGACTGGCGCTGCGTGAAGTCTATCCCTGGGGAACGATCCGCCACGCCACGCCGCAAGCCAATCGCGCGACGGCCGCGGAACTCTCGGTCGAGGAGCATGCGAAAGTCGCTGAGGCCGCCTGGCAGTATCTCGATGTGTTCGACTATGGCGAGTTCGCCAGGATGCGGCCCGGCTGAGATGCAGCGAGCCCTTGTGACCGGCGGCAGCGGCTTTGTCGGCGCGAGCCTGGTCCGACGGCTCCTGTCGCTGGGCTGGCAAGTCGATCTCCTGCTGCGACCTGGTTTCGCGACCTGGCGTGTTCCTGCAGAACAGCCGCGGCTCTCGATGCATGTCATCGATCTGACGGATGCTTCGGCCGTGGAAGCGCTGCTGCATCGACTGCGGCCGCGCCACGTGTTCCATCTGGCCGCGCATGGCGCCTATTCGTGGCAGACCGATGCGGCCAGGATCGCGAAGACGAACCTCGAAGCCACCCGCACGCTGGCGCTTGCTTCGCTCAAGGCGAATGTCGAGGCTTTCGTGCACACCGGCACCTCGCTGGAGTATGGCCGCAAGAGACACGCCCCGTCCGAGGACGAACCGGCTGAGCCCGAAGGGGCCTACGCAATCTCGAAGGCGGCGGCGACGGCGTTCTGCCGCGATCTTGCCAGACGATCCGGCATGCGCATTCCGACACTTCGTCTCTATTCGGTCTATGGGCCGTGGGAAGAGCCGCGACGCCTCGTGCCGTCACTGCTCCTCCATGCGATGGTCGGGAAATGGCCGCCGCTTGCGAACCCCAAGACGGCGCGTGATTTCGTCTGGGTCGAAGACGTCATCGACGCCTTGATCATCGCGGCAAGTCGCCCGCTGGCGGATCCCGGGGCAATATTCAACATCGGCACCGGTCGGCAAACCACGCTGGGAGAAATCGTCGCTCTCGTGCATGGCGTGACTGGCTGCGAGGCTGAACCGCATTGGCAGAGCATGCCCGATCGAGGCTGGGACACGGATATCTGGCAGGCCGAGACCCGACACGCAGCGACGGTATTGGGCTGGACCGCGCAAACGACATTGCGAACCGGTTTGCAGCGAACGATCGAATGGTTGCAGGAAGACCGCGAGCGTCTCGACCTGTATCAAGGGAGCCTCAACTTGACGGACGCACAGCCAAGATAGAGCGGCCGACCGTGGGGCAGTTCGCAGCAGCACGACCGGCGTTGCCGACCTTGTCTTCAGAAGGCGATTTTCAGGCCCAGCTTGCCGGCGACGGTCGAACTGTCCGCGGACCACTTGCCGCGAATTTCGGTGCTGAGCGTGGTCGATCCCGTCATCTTCAGATTGAATCCGGAGTACAGCGCCACGGAAAAGTCCGCGTCCTCGAATTCGCTTTCCTCACCCTCGACGCTGGCCGTGTTGGAGTAGCCGAAACGCTGCTGGAAATCGGCCCGTGCGTAGGGACTGATCACCATGCCGTTGCCAAGCTGGAAATCGGCATAGATGCCGGGCTCGAACTTGATCGCGCCGAAGGACAGGTGGCTCTTGCCGTAGTCAGTGCCGGAGCTGTCCTCATATCCGTCGCCGGTGAAGGTGACGCCCAGCAAGCCGCCGCGCAGATCGAAACGGACCCGGTCGGTGAGCTTGAAGATGCGTCCAATAGACCCGGTGATCGCATAGCCCTGCGTGTCAAAGTTGCCGGAGCCGCTGTCCACATTCTCGACGTCGGTGTTGCCGAGGAATGCGGACGCCGCCACCAGCGCATAACTCGTATCATGGCGATAGAGTCCATAGCCGCCGAACATCCCGCTTCTGTTGGTGGCATCGCCGCCGCTGGAAAAGCGGCGGTCGTCGACACCCACCTCGGCGGAGGCATAGCCACCAAACAGGCCGATGTTGAGCCCATGCTCATCGTCGAAGCCGAAATGCTTGGCGGCATTGAAATCCACGCTGACGGCGGCGGAGAATTCATCGACATCGAAAGGTTGTCCATCAATTGTGTCGAAGCTGTTCGAAATCCTGAAGCCGTCATGTTCGGTGTGGGCAAGCTGGCCGGAAGCAAAAACCCCAAAAGGCGCCGCCTGCGCTGGTGCCGGCGGAGCTGCCTTGGCCGGACCGACATCCGCTTCGACAATGTCGTCAACAATGTTGTGAAGGGCGTCCAGAGATGTGTCGACAATCGCGCCGTTGGCCACTCCGCCAAGATAACAGTTGGCGTCTAGGCCCTCAATGATGCAAGCATTGGCTTTCGAAGGCATGAAGACCAATGTTGCGCCAATCGAGAGCGCGCACGCGGCGCACAGGCGCAGAAGCCAATTCGCTGCTTTCATTTTCGTGTCCCCGTACTTAAAGTTTTACTCAAACAGTCGGTGCAAGCTATGCGATTGAATTCTCCAAGAACAACGATCCGGCCCCCACAGATACGATTTCGACATACTAGCAGAAAATCGATCGAAGATCATAGTAACTCACTTTGACCGGTTACGGCGCCACCCTTCCTTCGAGATGGGTTCTGATGTAAAATTTTTGGGTCTTCGAAGATGCGGGTTCGGCGCGCGAGAGGCGTCAATGGGGGGAGCGCTTCGATTGCTCGAAGACTGTCGCCAACTGAGACGAGCTCGCGTCATGACCTGTGGCCCCTTCCTGCGCATCGTGGCGGTTCTGCTCTTCTCATGTCTCGGCCCGATAGGCGTTTGGGCGGCCGCCGTGGAAGAACCGACGCTCCAGCCCGCCAAGCGGCTGGCAATCGTAATAGGCAATTCCAACTACCAAAGCGCACGCCTCCCCCACCTTGCCAACGCCGACAACGACGCCAGAAGACTTTCCGAGAGCCTGAGAAGGCTGAACTTCGACGTGCTCACCGGCACCGATCTTTCGGCGGAGGGATTTGCCAGGCTGTTTCAGGAAGCCACCGGCAAGCTTGCCGGCGCCAACGCGGTGCTCATTTTCTACGCTGGCCACGGCGTCCAGCTTCAGGGCGAGAACTATCTTTTGCCAGTCGACACGCCCGACGCGCAAAACCTGGAGCAGCTGACCGCGCGCGCGATCAGGCTCAATGATGTGATCGCCAAATTTGCCAGCCGTGAGCGGCAAACCTTCATCTTCCTCGACGCCTGCCGGAACAACCCGGTGGGCGAAGGTGCCAGCACCGCCGATGGCCTCGCGCAGGTCGAGGTGGGCGAGAACATTTTCGTCGCCTTTGCGACCCAGCCCGGCAACACCACGGTCGATGGAGCCGGCGACAACAGCCCCTTCACCACGGCCCTGTTGCAGAACATCGAAATCCCGGGGCTCAGCATTTCCGACATGATGATACGCGTGCGCAACGAGACCGAGGCGCTCACGCTCGGTCGTCAGGTGCCGTGGGATCAGTCGAATCTGCGCGAGCAATTCTACTTCACCGAACAGCAGGTGCTCGATCCGACCCAGTTGAGCGCCAGCCTGTCGCGCATCCTGTCGGATCCGGTCGCCAAGGAGAAGCTGCAGGTCGAGCTTGCTTCCAACGACCTGCAGACCGCGGTGATCATCGTCGGCCAGACATTGCGGTCGGTCGAGATCACACCGCCGTCGGATCCCTCGGCCAAGCCTGCCGGGACGCAGGTCGCCAGCCTCGACGGCGCGAAGGAAAGCGTAGTCTCCGGCCTCGAAACACTGATCGTCGGCAAGTCGGCCGGCGAGCCGGACCCGGAAAAGGCCACCGATCTCGCGCGCAGCATCCAGACAGAGCTGCGTCGCCTGGGCTGTTACCGCACGAGCGTCGACGGAAATTGGGGCAAGGGCTCCGTCCGCGCCGTCACCAGCTACTACAAGAACACCCGGCGCACGGCATCGACGACTGAACCCACCGTCGAACTGCTGGGCGACCTGTTCTTGCAGTCGGGCCGCGTGTGCAAGGATCCGGTCGTCGTGCAAAGGACCAAGCCGGCCAGGATATCGTCGGATGCCGCCCCTGCGCGCGGCAAGGCGGCGACCAGCCGAAAGGCCGCAAGGTCCTCGAAGCCGCAGTCCTCGCGTCCGGCCGCTCCGCCCCCCGACATCAGCGGTGGGATCGGCATCGGCGGCGTGTTCTAGCAAGATCACGCGATCTACTGGGTGTTCATGCGCATCTCGACGCGGCGGTTGACCGGATCGTAGGGATTGGCCACCCGCGGAAGGGTTGCGCCAAGGCCAACGGACGTGATGCGCGATGGCTCGATGCCGTTCGACAGCAGGAATGCGGTCACCGACTGGGCGCGGCGTTCCGAAAGTCCCCTGTTGTAGGTGGGCGAGCCGGAGGCGTCAGTATAGCCTTCGACGACGAAGTTCTGGCTCTTCAGGCGATTGTCCTTCAGCGCCTTGGCAAATTCGCCAAGCTTGGCCCGGGCGTCCGGCATGAGTTCGGCGGAATCGAGATTGAAATTGACCAGCATATCCAGGCCGGCCGGCGCCGGCGCGTCCGCCTTGCCGTCACATTCGTCTGCGGCGCCGACGCATATTCCGCGCGACTGGCCGAGTTGGGCTGTGCTGGCGAAAAACTTGATGATGTCTTCCGACGATTGCACCGGATCGGCAAGCGAGGCCGGAGGCATCAACGACGCCGCCAGAACGAGGATCGAAATGGTCGCGCGCATCGCCGCCTCCAGTATCGTCGTCATGGATCGAGAAAACACTCTTCAGCACCGCCAGCCTGGACGATGTGACGCATCTCACATACAGGCAAAAAGGCCCAGATACCGCAGTAGCGTGTGAGGGCTACGCCCGCCGTCCGACCGCGGTCTGGTTGATTTCTCAGACAAAATATGCTGCTTCTCCCGCCGATGAAAAAGCTCTGCCTCTTGGTTTTGGCGTCCTTGACGCTGGCATGGCCGGCCTATGCGATGGACAACGCGCTGCGCGCCGGCCTCCTGAAACTCGATCCACAGACCCGGCTCGAACAGCGCTGCGATGCGGAAGTGCTCGATCGGATCACCCACGACGACCACAAATACAAGGCCGACCGAGTGGTCGCCTACGCCTTTGCTACGCCGGAGATGAGCGCCGACGCGATCCGGAGCCCGGGCGCGGCCTTCCGCAGCAAGGGGCAATGGTATCGGTTGAAGTTCAAGTGCCAGACCGCGCCGGACCACATGCAGGTCCTGCAGCTGCGTTACCGGATCGGCGACGAGATCCCGGAAACCGATTGGGCGAAGTACAATCTCTACGACTAGAGCCACGACGCACTTGCGCCGGCCTGTCGGCGACCTGCCATTTTGACCCGAACCGATCACTCGCCTGTCGAAAAAAGTCGGCTTGCCGCGCTTGTTCCGGCCGGTCACTTGACGCACACGAACCATACACGTTAGGGCGTCTGGATATTCGACGACCGACACTCGGCGAACAGCAAAGGGCCTCCAGCCGATGGACATTTTCAGCGCCGCAAGCTTGACCGCCCTTCTCCAGGTCATTGCCATCGATCTTGTGCTGGCCGGCGACAATGCGATCGTCATCGGGCTGGCGGCCGCCGGCCTGCCCACCGAGCAGCGCAAGAGGGCGATCCTCATCGGCGTGCTGGCAGCGACCGTGCTGCGCATCCTGTTTGCCGCGGTAACCGTCAAGCTGTTGGCTATCGTCGGCCTGCTGCTCGCCGGCGGCATCCTGCTCTTGTGGGTGTGCTGGAAGATGTACCGCGAGTTGCGCACCTCTCATGCCGACGAGGAGGAGGCGACGGAGGCACTGTCCAATACCGACTTCGACAGGGACAGCAAGATCGCCGGCAAGGCGCCGCGCAAGACGCTTGGCCAGGCGGCGCTGCAGATCGTCGTCGCCGACGTGTCGATGTCGCTCGACAACGTGCTGGCGGTCGCCGGTGCGGCGCGCGATCATTTCTGGGTGCTGGTCATCGGTCTCGTGCTGTCGATCGGCTTGATGGGCCTTGCCGCGAGCTTCATCGCCAGGCTGCTGCATCGCTATCGCTGGATTGCCTATATCGGCCTGGCGATCATCCTCTATGTGGCAGTCGACATGGTCTATCGGGGCGCGATGGAAGTGTGGCCGCATGTCAATGCAGCGGTAAGTTGACGATCGGCGCCAGCGGCAGGCGGAACAACGACGGTTGTGTTTCGCCGCAGCCGTTGCCCATACCAATGCCGCAATTAGTGTGGTATTGCGCCGCCGATCCCGAAAAGCCCGGAAAAGCTTATGTCTGCCCCTCGCGTCAGTTTCGTCAGTCTTGGATGCCCGAAGGCGCTCGTCGATTCCGAGCGCATCATCACGCGGCTGCGCGCGGAAGGCTACGAGATCGCGCGCAAGCATGACGGGGCCGATCTCGTCGTGGTCAACACCTGCGGCTTCCTCGATTCCGCGCGCGACGAGTCGCTCAACGCCATCGGCTCGGCGCTGTCCGAGAATGGCCGTGTCATCGTCACCGGCTGCCTTGGCGCCGAGCCCGAGGTCATCCGCGAGAAGCACCCCAATGTGCTGGCGATCACCGGGCCGCAAGCCTATGAGAGCGTCATGGCAGCGGTGCACGAGGCGGCCCCGCCCAGCCACGATCCCTATATCGACCTTCTGCCGCCGCAAGGCGTGAAGCTCACGCCGCGCCACTACGCCTATCTCAAGATCTCCGAAGGCTGCAACAACCGCTGCACCTTCTGCATCATCCCAGCGCTGCGCGGCGACCTCGTCTCACGACCGGCGGCCGACGTTTTGCGCGAGGCCGAGAAGCTGGCCAAGGCTGGCGTGAAGGAAATCCTCGTCATCTCGCAGGACACCAGCGCCTACGGCATAGACATCAAGTACCAGACCAGCATGTTCGGCGACCGCGAGGTCAAGGCAAAATTCCTCGACCTGGCCGAAGAGCTCGGCAAGCTCGGCATCTGGATCCGCATGCACTATGTCTATCCCTACCCGCATGTCGCCGACGTCATTCCGCTGATGGCGGACGGTAAGATCCTTCCCTATCTCGACATCCCGTTCCAGCATGCCTCGCCGCAGGTGCTGAAGAACATGCGCCGGCCAGCGCATGGCGAAAAGACGCTTGAGCGCATCCGCGGCTGGCGCGAGACTTGCCCGGATCTCGCCATCCGCTCCACCTTCATCGTCGGCTTTCCGGGCGAGACGGATGAGGATTTCGAGATGCTGCTCGACTGGCTGGACGAGGCGAAGATCGACCGCGCAGGCTGTTTCAAATACGAGCCGGTCAAGGGGGCGCGCTCCAACGATCTCGGCCTCGAGCAGGTGCCGCAGGAGATCAAGGAAGCGCGCTGGCATCGCTTCATGCAGCGCCAGCAGAAGATCTCGGCCACGCAGCTCGCCAAGAAGGTCGGCAAGCGCCTGCCGGTGCTGATCGACGAGGCGCACGGAATGTCGGCCAAGGGCCGCACCAAATATGACGCACCGGAGATCGACGGCTCGGTGCACATCCAGTCACGCCGTCCGCTGCGCGCCGGCGACATCGTTACGGTCAAGGTCGATCGCGCCGACGCCTACGATCTCTACGGCTCGGCGGTCTGACGCAAAATATGCGGCAAATGAAAGGCCGCCCCGAGGGCGGCCTTTCATTTCAATGTCCGACCGTCGCTTACTGCGGCAGCTTGTCGTCGACGCCCTTGACGTAGAAATTCATGCCGAGCAGCGTACCGTCGTCTGCGACTTCGCCGTCCTTCAACCAGGGCGAGCCGTCCTGCTTGGCGATCGGCCCGGTGAAGGGGTTCCAGCCATCGGCGATCTTCTTGGTGGTCGCCTCGGCCATCGCCTTGACGTCGTCGGGCATGTTGGTGAACGGCGCAAGCTTGACGGCGCCGTCCTTGATGCCCAGCCATACATTGTCCGGCTTCCAGGTGCCGTCGATGGCAGCCTGGACGCGGCTGATGTAGTACGGCCCCCATTCGTCGGTAAGCGAGGTGAGCTGCGCGTTCGGCGCGAACTTGATCATGTCCGAGGACTGGCCGAATCCGTGCAGCTTGCGCTCCTCCGCCACCTGCAGCGCGGCGGTGGAATCGGTGTGCTGGACGATGATGTCTGCGCCCTGGTCGAACAGCGCCTTGGCGGCGTCGGCTTCCTTGCCCGGATCGAACCACGAGTTCACCCAGACGATCTTGGCCTTGAAGTTCGGGTTGACCGACTGCGCGCCGAGCATGAAGGAGTTGATGCCCATCACCACTTCGGGGATCGGGAAGGACACGATGTAGCCGGCGACGCCGGCCTTCGATTCCTTGGCGGCGATCTGGCCGAGGACGTAGCGCCCTTCATAGAAGCGCGCATTGTAGATGCCGAGATTGTCGCCGGTCTTGTAGCCAGTGGCGTGCTCGAACATCACCTTCGGGAATTTCTTGGCCACCTTCACTTCGGCATCCATGAAGCCGAAGGAGGTGCCGAAGATGAGCTTGCAGCCTTCGCGCGCCAGGCGCTCGAAGGCGCGGTCGGCGTCGGGGCCTTCCGAGACGTTCTCCAGATAAGCGGTCTCGACCTTGTCGCCGAGCGCCTTCTCCACCTCGAGGCGGCCCTGGTCGTGCTGGTAGGAATAGCCGAAGTCGCCGATCGGGCCCGTATAGACCCAGCACGCCTTGAGCTTGTCGGCGGCTTCGGCCGTTGCCGCCAGCGAAATGGCCGCGGTCGTGGTCATCAGGGCAATAAGCAATTTTTTCATCGTGTTACCTCTCTGAGTTAAGCCTTGGAGCTTCCCGTCTTTTTGTTTGTTGTCAACGATCCGGAACGAATGGCTGCCCCAAGGAAGCCGGCGTGTTCATCATCGTCAGACGCTTGTTGCGCGAGATTAGAACGAGAACCACGACGGTTGCCAGATAGGGCAGCGAAGAAAGCATCTGCGACGGTATCGGAATGCCAAAAGCCTGTGCATGAAGCTGGCCGATCCACACCGCGCCGAAGATGTAGGCGCCGGCCAGCACCCGCCACGGCCGCCAGGAGGCGAACACCACCAGCGCCAGCGCGATCCAGCCGCGCCCCGCGGTCATGTTCTCCACCCATTGCGGCGTGTACACCAGCGACAGGTGTCCGCCCGCAAGACCGGCGCAGGCGCCGCCGAAGATCACCGCCAGATAGCGGTAGCGGATGACGTGGATGCCCAGCGCATGCGCCGAAGAGTGGCTGTCGCCGATCGAGCGGAGCGTCAGACCGGTGCGGGTCCTGAACAGGAACCACGTGACGGCGGCGGTCAGCGCGATCGAGATGTAGAAGACCGGATCCTGGCCGAAGATGAGCTTGCCGACGACCGGGATCGAGCTCAGGCCGGGAATGTCGAGATTGGGCAGGCGCTGGCCGGGCTGGCCGACGAAACTCGTTCCCATCATGCCGGAGAGACCGAGGCCGAGCAATGTCAGCGACAGGCCGGTCGCCACCTGGTTGGTGGCCAGCGACAGCGTCATGACGGCAAACAGCAGCGAGAACAGCGCCCCCACGGCGATCGCGGCGAGCAGGCCGATCCAGGGCGAACCGGTGAGATAGCCGGCGCCGAAGCCGCCGACGGCGCCCATGATCATCATG
>NZ_RZOJ01000152.1:0-12427 GCF_003998845.1 Mesorhizobium sp. M4A.F.Ca.ET.022.05.2.1
CTCCGGCCGCAGGCTCCGAGGCGGCACCTTCGCCGCGCCGGGCGAGATCCGCCGCACCGATGTCGTCGTCGTCGGCGGCGGCGTCGCGGGCCTGGGCGCCGGTTATCGCCTTGCCAGGGCCGGCTATGACGATTTCCTGCTGCTCGATCTCGAAGCAGCTCCCGGCGGCAATGCCGCCAGCGGGCGCAACGAGGTCAGTGCCTTTCCCTGGGGCGCTCACTACGTGCCGTTGCTCACCCAGGAAGCCAGGGCGGTGCGGGCACTGTTCGAGGACTTCGCCATCATCACCGGGTACGGCCCCACGGGCGCGCCGCTCTACGACGAGTATGCCCTCTGCGCCGACCCTTCCGAGCGCCTCTACCGCTACGGGCGCTGGCAGGACGGGCTGGTGCCGGCGATAGGTCTCACTGCCGAGGAGGAGGCGGAGACCAGGCGCTTCTTCGCTACGATGCGCGACTTTCGCCGGCGCGTCGGCACCGACGGCCGGCGGGCTTTCGCCATTCCGCTCGACCTGAGTTCGCAGGACGCCGATCTGATGGCACTCGACGCCATTGCCATGACGGCCTGGATGGAGCGCGAAGGCTATCGCTCGCCGGGGCTCGCCTGGTATGTCGACTATTGCTGCCGCGACGACTACGGCACGCGGTCGCAGGACGTCTCGGCCTGGGCCGGCATCCATTATTTTGCCTCCCGCAACGGCAGGGCGGCCGATGCCGACGAGCAGGGGCTGGTCACCTGGCCGGAAGGCAATGGCTATCTCACGCACCGCCTCGCCGAGGTCCTTGGCCCGCGCGTGCGGTCGCGGACGCTGGCCTTTGCCGTCGAAACAGATGATGCGGGCGCGGCTGTCGACGTTTGGGACGCGGCCGAGGACAAGACCTTCCGCGTCGAGGCGAAGGCCGTGGTGCTGGCGACACCTCATTTCGTGACTGCACGGCTGATGAAGCATGCGGCCCTTGCCGCCGGCTTTTCCTATGCGCCCTGGGCGGTGGCCAACATCACGCTCGACAGCCTCCCCGGCGGCACGGGGGCCGGCCTGAGTTGGGACAATGTCGTCTTCGACAGCCCCCTGCTCGGCTATGTCGTGGCCACCCACCAGATCACCCAGATGCGCCCGACGAACACGGTGTTGACCTACTACTGGCCGCTTAGTCACCTGCCGCCGGAGGAGGCGCGCCGGGAAGCTCTGGCGCGGCCGCTGCAAGCCTGGCAGGGCATCTTCCTCAAGGAGCTCCTCGCGGTCCATCCCGAGCTCGAAGGCCACGTCCGGCGGGTCGATGTTTGGGTTTGGGGGCATGCGATGATCCGGCCGGTGCCGGGCTTCATCTGGGGCGCGCAGCGGCGCGCGGGTCTCGTGCAGAAGCCGCCTGTCTTCACCGCCCATTCGGACATGAGCGGCGTCTCCATCTTCGAGGAGGCCTATACGCACGGGGTTCGTGCGGCCGAGAACGCCATGGCCTATTTGGGCCATCCTTTCGAGACGGTGCTGTGATGGCGCATTCCTTCCTCAAGGCCCAACCCTGGATATTCTCCGCCCGCTTCGACCTCGGCTTCATCCTGGCGCCGGCGCTGGTGGTGACGCTGGCCGCCCTGGTCTGGTCGCTGTCGGGCGGCGCGGCAAGCGAGACGTCGCCGTGGGTCTGGCTGGTGCTCGTGGTCGGCGTCGATGTGGCCCATGTCTATTCGACCCTGTTCCGCACCTATCTCGACCGCGCCGAGCTCAGCGCGCGGCCCTGGCTCTATGGCTTGACGCCGCTGCTGGCCTGGCTGGGAGGCTGCCTGCTTTACTGGTGCGGCAGCCTGGTGTTCTGGCGCGTGCTCGCCTATGCCGCCGTGTTCCACTTCGTGCGCCAGCAATACGGGTTCATGATGATCTATGCCCGCCGGGAACGCGGCCTGCCACCGCTCTTCCGCCGCATCGACAAGGCTGCGATCTACGGCGCCACGCTCTATCCGCTCATCTACTGGCATTGCCACCAGCGGGAATTCTCCTGGTTCATCGAAGGCGATTTCATCCGCCTCGACCTGCCGCTGCTTGCCACCGTCGCCGGCCTCGCCTATGCCGCCATCCTGGCCGCCTACGTCATCAAGGAGGCGGCGCTGCTCCGCCGCGGCATCGGTTTCAACCTGCCGCGCAATTTGTTGCTGGTCGGCACCGCGATGTCCTGGTTCATCGGCATCGTGCTGTTTGACAACGACCTCGTTTTCACCGGCACCAACATCATCGCCCACGGCATCCCCTATATCGCGCTGATCTGGGGCTATGGCCGCAACCAGGCGCGGCTGCAGGGAGGGCGCAGTTCCTTCCTGGCGCCATGGATCGCCCATCTGTTTACCTGGCGCGCCGTGCCTGTCTACATGGCCGCCCTCTTCGGCCTCGCCTATCTGGAGGAGGGGTTGTGGGATGGCTTCGTCTGGCGCGAGCATGGCAGCCTGTTCGGCCTCTTCGGTACCCTGCCGTCGCTCGGCTCCTCCGACGCGCTGATTTGGCTGGCGCCGCTGCTCGCAATGCCCCAAGCCACCCACTACATCCTCGATGCCTTCATCTGGCGCATGCAGACCAGGGACACCAGCTGGAAGCAGGTTCTGTTCGCGCAAGAACCGGGGCGCTCCTGATGGATGCCCGGGTGACTGATCAGCCCCAGGCCGTGCAGGCCCAGCCGTTCGCCCCGGGTCTGCACCTGCTCGTCGATTTCTGGGAGTGCCGCGGCCTGCGGGATGCCGAGGGGATAGAGCGCACGTTGCGCGAGGCGGCGGCGGCCTGCGGCGCCACGGTGCTGGGCGTCATATTGCACAATTTCGGCGAGGGCGCAGGCATCACCGGCGTCGCCTTGCTCGCCGAGTCCCATATCAGCATCCACACCTGGCCCGAGACCGGCTATGCAGCCCTCGACCTCTTCATGTGCGGCCGCTGCGACCCTCGAGGAGCCTTGCCTGTGCTGGAGGCGTGGTTCTCGCCTGGCCGTACGAGAATTACAGAGCACCGGCGGGGATGAGGTCGCAGGCGGACTGTTCGACCTTACCGGCACAGGCGGGCTCTCCTGCTTGAGAGGGGGGCCGATCGCCCGCGATGCTGTGGCGACGCGGGTTCGCGCGTTGGGATCTGGGCCCGCGGTGCGGTCAGCTGTTGTTCAACTTCATATGGAGGCAATGCCGGGTTCAGGGGGGCGCACGCCGCATTGGCTGCGACCGCCACGATCGCAACCACAGCCTCCGCTCCCTCGGGCATTCAAGCGCGACGCGATCGGTTAGCCCGACGCCCGCCAGCGCCAGCTTTCGCGGACATGTCGGATCTTGCGCCCCAACCCCTGATCGGTGAGGGGCGGGCGCCCCGCGGCCTGAACAGCCGCCGCTAGCGAATTGTATCTGGCATGCCGATCCACTTGGCCACGTATAGTGTCCATCAGATCTCCGCCCCGGGATCGACGCTGATCAGAAATAGAGCCCATGCCGGGTTCACTGAATGCTTGCGGGCAGCGTGGCATGTCAATGCGCGGCGATGTCGAAATATGAGAATAAGATTCCATCGCTGCTGCCGAAACGGCCCTCAAAACAGCCATTGTCGGCCGCCGCCAAGCGGCTTGATGGAGCGATCGTGACCTTGGCGGCGCGTTTCTCCACATTCAGTTCGACACGAACGTCATGAAACGTCAAAAAGCTCCCGTTGAGCGGGAAATGCATTTTGTAAAAGGCTTCCTTGATCACGAATAGAAGCTTGGGCAGGTCGTAGCCCAGGCGACTTTCGATCTCTTCCTGCTCCTCCAGTTCGGGGGCCTGCGACACCAGTTTTGCCAAGTCGCATGGAAGCGGAGAATCGTCCTCGATGTCGATACCGATGCTCAGGAAATCGGCCGACCATCCGACGGCGACAGCGCACAGGCTTCGAGTATGAGAGATGGAACCGACAACACCTGCCGGCCAGACTGGCGCACGATTGCGCCCGACCGGGATGACGCTGTTGGATACGCCAAGGCCCTGCAAAGCCTGCCGGGCATAAATGCGCCCGGCGCGAAACTCGCGGCGGCGCGCCGGTACGACATTGCCCAGGGAAAGTTCTTCCGCGAGCAGCAGGTCTCGGTCGGCTGGTTCGAGATCGCCGCCCTCGACGACGATGCCATCAGCGACCGACTGGCGAATGGCTGCCACCAGGCGGATTGGCGAACGGTCGTCCAGGACTTCCGGCTCACCGGGCAAGACCACTCCTTTGCCGGCCCAAACTGCTGCTCCATCGACGCTGTCCTGCGTTGTAACAGAACGTCGATGGACCGGGCAACGCTCGCCATCGCCAAGAGAAATGGCGGTCCTGAGCGGAGTCCTTCGTGCCCGGCGCGGTCGCCGGCCCCTTATCGCATCCAGCCCACATGCGGCGATGCCGTGAAGCGTTGGACCGCCCAAGGTTTCAGGCGCGACCGAGTTTCACTTGCGCGCCTTGCGTATCGACGCCTGATAGACCAGCGAGGTCCAGCTGTTGCTCGAGGCGAGGTGGCAGTAGAGCATTCCCAGCGCGCCCGATTTCCTGAGGTCGAGGAAGGCCTCGTCGCTCAATTTGTTGAGGGCGGCCTCGTCGATCACCTGGAAATCGGTGAGGTTGAGCACCTCGCCGCCCTCCAGCGTCACCTTGCTCTGGCGCGGCGCGAACAGGCCGTGCGCTTCGATTTTCTCGATCATCGCCCGAGTCGCGTTGAAGTCGGTCTGGAACTGGTTGCAGAAGGCCAAAGCCTGCCTGGTCGCCTCGGTCGGCTCGGTGCCGTTGAAGAAGGGCGCGATCTTGCCGCCATCCTCGCGGAACGGCGCCAGCAACTGGTCGACGATGCGCTCGCTGGCGCGGTCGATGCATAGCGTCAGCCGGCCGGCCGTCTTGCTGTCGTCGGCGAGGATGAAGGGATAGCGCCGCGCATAGGCCGGAATGTAGTGCGGCTCGCTCCAGCGGCCGTTGGCATCGACGAACAGGTTCTCGTCCTGGCGCACACCGGTGATGATCACCGGCGCCTTGGCGGCGCCGATGAAGACGATCGGGTAGGATCGCATCGCCGCCGGCATTTCCGACGCCGCCACGGGAATTGCGTGCGCGGAGCGGGCGAAGGAGAAGTCGGCGCGCGCCGCCAGGCCGAGCGAGCCGTGTCGTATCGGATTGAGCGCCTCGGGCTTCGAATAGAACAGCGGTAGCCCAATGTCGGCCGCGGCCGGAGCCGTCTGCGTCTTGGCGTCAGTCATTATCGGTATCTCTCCAGGCGTCTCGCGCCAATTCGGTTTAGAGCAACTCCAGGAAAAGTGTGAAACGGTTTTCCGTTCGGGATTGCGGCAAGGCAAAGAGCAACTCCAGGAAAAGTGTGTAACGGTTTTCCGTCCGGGATTGCGGCAAGGCAAGAAATAGAACGGCTCAACGTTTCCGCGAAACGATGAACCGCTCCGGTGACCCGCAAGCCCGTGACCATTCCGGTCTCGCTGGCCGGCTTCACCGCCGCGATCGACAAAGTCGCAGCCGTGAAGTGATGCGGTCGCGATCGGTCGCCGCGCGCCTACCCTTGCCTCGGATGTCCCTGGCTGAGCGCAGCATGCCGACTGAAAGCCGGCAGGCAGAACGGCGCCTTGACGAGCCGCCCGAACATCGGCACCCTCGATCGCCTGTTCAGTGCTCCCTGAACCCGCGATTGAGCGAGTCGCGGACCGGCGCCAGCATATAGTCGAGCAGCGTATGCTCGCCGGTCAGGATCATGACTTCCGCCGGCATGCCGGGCGACAGATGGATGTCATGCAGCTGTCCGAGGTCGGCGACGTCGACCTTGACCTTGGCGAGGAAATAGGGCTCGCCGGTCCTCTCATCCGTCAGCCGGTCGGCCGAGACAGAGGTGAGCAGGCCGTGGATCTGCGGCAGATGCCTGGTCGGATAGGCCGACAGCACCACGCGTGCCGGCATGTCCGGATGCACCATGTCGATATCGGCCGGTTTGATACGTGAATCGATGACCAGATTGGGCTCGTTGGGTACGATATCGAGAAGCGGCTGGCCGCCGGAAATCACGCCGGATTCAGTCCTGACACGCAGGTTCATGACGGTTCCGGAAATCGGCGCGACGATATCGGTCCTGGCCAGCACATCCTGGCGTGAGGGCAAAAGGCTGCGCAGTTCGGCGAGGTCGCCGCGCACCTTGGCAAGATCTACATTGGCTCTCTCGCTGTCCTGCTGGCGCAGATTGAGCAACTGCAGCTTGGTCTCGCCGATCTGCTGGTCGTTGCCCGCGACCTGCGACCGGTTCGATGCCTGGTTCGCCCGGATATCGGCCTGGGCGCGCTGCAGCGCCAGTATCCGCGGCAGGCGCTCCAGCCCCTGTTTGTACATTGCCTGCGCCGAAACGATCTCCTGGTCGATCAAGCCGAGCTGCTCGGCCTGGGCGGCGATCACGTCCCTCCATCCCGTGCTCTGTTCTTCAATCTGTGCTATGCGCTTGTTGAGGATCTGCTCGCGCCCCTCCCGGGTCGCGAGGCGGCTGTCGAGCAACGCCTGCTCCTCGACCACCACCTTCCGCGCCGTCTCGCTGTCGATCGACGTCAGCTCCCTGGGAAAGCTGATCCGGTCTTGTCCGGCAAGCTCGGCGACCAGGCGCGCCTCGGTCGCCAGCAAGCGGATGTAGCGCCCCTGCAACTCGTCATAGCGCCCTTGAGCATCGGTCGTCTTCATGCTGATCAGGATCTGGCCGGCGCTGACCTTGTCGCCCTCGCGCACATGGATTGTCCCGATGATGCCGCCCTCCAGGTGCTGGACGGTCTTGCGGTAGCCTTCGGGGCTGACGACGCCATTGGCGACCACGGCGCTCGCTAGCAGCGCCATACTCGACCACGCCGCGGTACCGCCGACAAAGACGATCGCCGAGACGTAGCCCAGCATGCGCGCTGGCCGCGTGCGGCGGTTAAGGTCGCGCCTGCCGGCGCGGAACGCAGGCGACCGCCGCCGGACGAGCCAGGCGAGCAGCAGCAGAAGCAGCGCGCTCGCGGCCGCCGCCGCGGCGATCTTCATCGGCTGGTCCAGCTCTTCGAACCAACTCGGTGTCGCGGCTGCCAGATCTGTGGCAGCACCGACCAGCCTGTTCATTTCGTCGCGCAGGCTGGCCAGCAGCAGGTCCAGCATTTTCGACAGGTCGCCAAATCGATTGTCCATGGCTCACTCCGCCGCCTTCAGCGTTGCCGGTGCATTGGCGTGGCTCTTGTCTCGCCTGGGCATCGGCACGGTAATCCGTCTGGCCTGGCCGCCCAGCGCGCCGAGCACCTCGTCCCGCGTGCCGAACATCTTGACGGCGCCATCGAGCATGAAAACGACATGGTCCGCCGAGCGCAAAAGGTTCATCTGGTGGCTCACGAGAATGACGGTGCAGCCTCGTTCCTTCAAAAGGCGAAGGACATTGAACAGCGCCATTTCGCCGTCCGCGTCGAGGCCGGTGTTCGGTTCGTCGAGCACGATGAGCGCGGGATTGCCGAACAGGGCGCGGGCGAGGGCGATGCGCTGACGCTGCCCGCGCGAGATCCGTGCCCCATGCGGCCCTACCTCGGTTTGATAACCGTTCGGCAACCGCAATATCATCTCGTGGATACCCGCAAGTTGCGCCGCGGCGACAACTGCCGCGCTGTCGACATCGCGCAAGCGCCCGATGTTCTCGGCGATCGTTCCCGGAAACAGCTCAACCTGCTGTGGCACGTAGCCGATGTGCATCCCCAATTGATCCGGCGGCCAGCTTGCGACCTCCGCACTATCCAGCCTCACATGGCCGAGCGACGGGCGCAGCGTCCCCACTATCAGGCGGCAGAGCGTGGTCTTGCCGGAGCCCGACGGTCCGATCACGCCGCAGGTCTCGCCGGCCACCACATCGAAGGACACTTTGTTGATCAGTGTCTGCTGTGTTCCCGGCGCATAGTAGTATGCGTCCTCGAGCTTCAGGCGCCCTTGCGGGCGCGGCAAGGTTACGCCGCCGCTCTGCCGGGACCCGGTGTCGGCGAAGAGGCGCATGAGGTTGCGACGCGCGGTGCGGGCAGTGACCAGGCTGCGCCAGGCTCCGATCGAGCGTTCTATCGGCGCGAGCGCGCGGCTGAGCAGGATCGATGCCGCGATCATCGATCCGGCCGTCAGTTCGCCACGCAGGACAAAATACGCGCCGAGCCCCAGCACGGCCACTTGAAGGGCCAGACGCAGCGAGCGCGACAGGCTGGCGATGCTGGTTGTGCGACTGAGAAGCTGCGCTTGGATGGTCATCAACGACTGCTGTTTTTCTTCCCAGCGCTGCAGCGCCGGCTCTGACATGCCGAGCGAGCGGAGCGTCTCGGCGCCATCGACGTATTGACTGGCCGCGGCCTGATTGCGGCGCAGACCCAGCGACGCTTCCTGGCCCTTGCGGCGCGTGAGAAAGTCGTTGGCCAGCGCGCCACAGAACAAAAGCACCGCCCCGGCTATTCCGACCAGGCCCAATGCCGGGTGCAGGAGCCACATGAACGCCAGGAAGACGGGCGTCCAGGGCGCGTCGAGAAAGGTCAGCATGCCGTCAGCGGCAACGAAGCCCCGCAAGTCGGCCACATCCTTCAGGCCGGCCTCGAGGCTGCTGCCCGCAAGGCGAGCTTCCATGGCTCGTTCGATCACCGGAACGCTGAGTTGGTCATCGAGCCATTGGCTGATATGCCCGAGGATCATGCGTCGGGCCTGTTCCAGCATACCATAGACGGCGATCGCGGCGATCACCGCCAGGGTGAGCCACATCAGCGTATCGATCGAGCCGCTCGACAGGACCCTGTCGTAGATCTGCAGCATGTAGACTGTGCTGGCGAGCAGGAGGAGGTTGGCGAGCAGGCTGAAAAGGAGGAGGGCGGGCACCTGGCGCCGCGCCAGATGCATCACCTCCTGGAACTGCGGTCTTGGCTGCATCACGGATACCCCCGTTTCGATGCCTTTGGGCCAGTGCCCGGCCGGGCGTCAGGGGATGGCGCCCGGCCGGATCGAGTCAAGCTATGACGACGCCGTCGACGTGGTTGTCGTCGAAGATGCCGGTCCCGTCGATGCCAATGGAGAAGCTGTCGCTTGCCGTGTCGCCGTCGAAATCGGCGATCTGCACGGTGAAGTCGAGCTTCTCGTCGGGTGCCGGCTGCGCCTGGCTGAGGCCGAACCCGCCGATATCGAAGGTGTTGTTGTCGTTGCCGGAAACGCCATCGGCGTTGCTGACGTTTTCGATCAGCACGCGGTCATGGGTTCCGCTCGTCGTCCACTGCACCTTGTCGCCGGTGCTCAGGCCCTTGATCGTCCAGGTGCCGTCGCCGTTGTCCGTGACGGTCGGAAGAAATTGCGTATTGCCTGTCTTGACGATGTTGTCGACGACCGAGACCGAGGTGATGGTGACGGCCGTGTCGCCGGTGAGCCCGTTGACGAAATTCACCCCCGGTTCAGCGGCGGTGTTGAGGGCCGAGATCTTGACGCTGACGGGTCCGACGCCCGGATTGGTCTGGTTGACGGTGAAGGATGCCGAACTCGTATTGAACACGTTCGTGAACGCGATGTTGGCTTCGACGTCGGCCTCGTTCTGGTCCAGATTTGGCACCAGGAAGTTCGTGTTCGCGCCCGTGACATAGGTGATGAACGCCCCCTCACCGGGGTTGATCTGGTTGCCGTTGACGCCGAATGAGGTGGTGCTGCCGGCCTGGCTGATATTAAGCACATCCTTGGTTGTGATGTTGCCGCCGGCGGATTGATCGAGCGGGTCCTTCCCGATCACCACGATCTGGGTGGAGGCCGGATTGCCGAACATCATGAACAGGTTGCTGCCCGAGGGTGCCCCGGCGAAGGCGAAGTTGATCTCCTCACTGACCGAGACCTTGAGATTGCCGTCCAGGTCGATGGAGTCATCGGGGTTGGTGGCGTCCGGATGCTCCAGCGCCTCGTACTGAATGCTCCAGAACTTGCCGCCGCTGGTCGGGCTCCCGGTCTCCTCGAGGTAAACCGCGAAGGCGATGGCGCCTGCTGACGTCTTGCCGAGCACGATGTTGTCGTTCTGCGCGTCCGTGAAAAGAAAGATCTCTTCGCCGTCGTTGGTAAAGAGACCGCTCGAGTCACCGTCGAGCGCGCCGCCGCTAGAATCGGTGAAGGCGATGTTGCCGACCGAGCCCGTGACGCCGCTGATGGAAATGACGTTGCCGTTGCTCACCGCTGCATTAATCGCGGTGGCCGGGTCAGCGCCGAGTGCCGTCAGCCGACTGGAGAACGCAGTCGGCAAGGCGGTGTTGGTATCGTCATTCTGCAAGCCGGCCGTTTCGTCAAGGGTAACGGTCGTGCCGGTGAGCGTTACGGAAAGCGCCATGAGAGCCTCCTAGAGATTATCGTGAAGATTGCTGGGGAACCTGCCGTTCGGCGGTCGCAACGCCGGCGCCGGTAGGGGAGCGCGGAGTTCAGTCCGAGGTTCGTCTCGACACAGGTTCGGAACGAAGCCGGCTGCGAGGAGTCTGCAACATCGGTGTCTGTCAAAGCGTCGTCGACGTTGTCGCCGGTTTGTAGCGCGGTCTTCCGGTCGTTGACGGCCTCGTCGTCGAGAATCGAGGTGATCGACATTGCTGTTCTGCCGAAATGTACCCCCAGGCGAAAGATCGATTCCTGAGGGGCCCCATCCAAAGGAAAGACCGCCCTCTGAATCGCGGCCTTCGAATCCCTGATTGTCCCGCCGATGGCGAGCGCCGGTCTATTCCCGCTTCGATAGTATTATGGTCAATGTCCCTACCTATCGAACGATATCTATCGTTCGGTAAGTCGAGGCGCGAGAAGGGCGGCCTACGGCTATTTTTCCCGCATCGCCCGGCGGAAGTTCTGCGTGATCGGCTCGGCCAGGTAGGAAAGCACGGTGCGAGCACCCGTCCGGATCATCGCCTCGCTCGACATGCCTGGCAAGAGCTTACGGCCCTCCAGCTTGGCGAGCTCATTTCTGTCGATCAAAACGGTCGCGGCGAAATACGGTGCCCCGCTGCGCTCCTCCGTCATGCGGTCAGCCGACACGATCTCCACGACGCCCTCGAGAGGCGGCAGGTTGTAGCGGGCGAAGGCCGGGAAGCTGACGCGCGCGGGCTGCCCGGGGGCGATCGTCTCGACATCCTCGGGTCTGACCATGGCCTCGACCACGAGTTGTTGTCCGAGCGGCACGACTGTCATCAATGTCTCGCCGGGCTTCACGACACCGCCCGCCGTGTGGACCTTCAGGTCCATGACGATGCCGTCGACCGGCGCCGCGATATTGGTGCGGGCCAGCACGTCCCTGGCGGAGCGCTCCTGCTGTCTGAGGTCGAACAGCTCCGCCTCGACCTTGCTCAGCTCATCGACGGCCGCGTTCAGCCGCACTGTGTTGAGGTTCAGGATTTGCATGTCGATCTCGGCCATGGCGCTTCTGGCACGAGCGATTGCTGCGACGTTGGTAGCGCGCTCGCCCTCGATCTCCCGCTGTTGTCGTTTGAGCGACAGGTTCCGCTCGCGGGTGGTCAGCCCCTTCGCCAGCAGGCTCTCCAGGTCCTTGGTCTCACCCTCGATCGCCTCGATCTGCTTGTCCTCGGTGACGATAAGCTGCTGCAGTCCCGTGATCTCTTCCTCGATCTGGTGACGGCGCTGGCTGAGAATTTCCCGCTCGTCCTTCAAATTGTGATGCTTGGCGGCGAACACGTCGCGCTGTGCGGCCACGGCGTCCCTTGCTGCGCTGGCGGGGTTGGCGAGCAACGCGGCATCGAACTCGATCTCGGCCTTGCCGTCGCGCTCGGCCCTGAGACGCGCGGCCAGCGCCTCACGCGTCGCTATCCGGTTCTGGATCAGGTCAAGCTGCGCGGTTGCCTGTGTGTTATCGAGCCGGATGAGCACCTTGCCGGCCTTGACGATATCGCCGTTGGCGGCGTTCAACTCCGCGATGATGCCGCCCTCGAGATGCTGGATGAGCTTGCGGTCGCCGGCGACCTTGATAACGCCCGGTGCCACCGCGGCGCTGTCCAATGGTGCCAGCGCCGCCCAGCCCCCGGCCACGCCGAAGAACAGGAACATGATCGCGAACCCGGTCCATTTCACGCCCGCGAGACGCAGGGGTACCGGTGTCAGCAGGGATGGCGGCGGGACGGGCAGCGGAACGACGTTCATCGATAATTCCTCACTGGGCCGAACATGGTCATCGGTTTGTCGAACTCAACGAGCGCAGGTAACTCACAGCAAAGACTGCAAGACCGGCACGACCTCATTGTGTTCATGCTTCCTTTGCCTCTTGGGTGTCTTGCACGTCTTTGACCACCTTCGGGGTTGCTCTTGGCATCTGGGTCACCCTGCGAGCGCGGTTGGCGAGTTCACCGAAAACGGCGTCACGCGGCCCGAATAGGTCTTGTGCGCCGTGGTTGAGCACCAACACCTTGTCAACCGTTTCCAAGATGCTCGGCCGATGCG
>NZ_RZOJ01000153.1:0-12403 GCF_003998845.1 Mesorhizobium sp. M4A.F.Ca.ET.022.05.2.1
TAGTTCAGCTTCTTGGCCGCATCCAGCACGCGCTGGCGTGTGTCGGCATTGACGTCGGCGCGGCCGTTCAGCGCGCGCGACACGGTGCCGATCGAAATGTTCAGGTGACGCGCAAGGTCGTGGATGCTGGACGCCAAGGACGGTTCTCCCCCTGCCTTGGCTAGCACTGGCTGCCGCTCAGGCCAAGGCTTTGGCATGATTTTCGCAAACAGCCGATTGACATTCTACGCTATCGGGTGTGTTCTCGTAAACGTTTACGGAAAAACGTTTACGGTGATGCCGTGGATGCCGTGACGATCGGCCTGGAGGGGTCGAGCGGAGGAGGAGCGCTGGATGAAGGTCGTCCTGGCCGGCTGCGGAGCGATGAGCAGGCAGTGGCTCGATGCCGCGAGGCAGATCGACGGGCTGACGATTGCCGGCCTAGTCGACCTCGACGCCGAACGGGCGCAGGCGAGAGCGCGCGAATACGGGCTTGCCGGGGCCGTCATCGGCACCAGCCTCGATGCCGTCCTCGATGAGACCAAGCCTGACGCAGTGTTCGACGTCGTCGTTCCCGCCGCCCGCCGTGACGTCGCGCTTTCGGCCTTTGCCCACAACTGCCATCTGCTCACCGAAAAGCCGCTGGCCGACACTCCGGACAATGCCCGCGCCATTGTCGAGGCGGCGCGTCGCGCCGGGCGTGTTCATGCCGTCGTGCAGAACCGGCGCTATGTCGCCAATGTCCGGCGCATCCGTCGCTTTCTCGACTCGGGCGCCATCGGCAAGCCGACCAGCATCCATGCCGATTTCTTCGTCGCACCGCATTTCGGCGGCTTTCGCGAGGAGATGGCGCATGTGCTGCTGCTCGACATGGCGATCCACACCTTCGATGCCGCCCGCTACATGGCCGCCGGCAAGCCGGCCAGCGTCTACTGCCAGGAGTGGGAGCCGGCCAGTTCCTGGTACCGGCAGGGATCGTCGGCCAGCGCCGTCTTCGATTTCGGCGGCGGCAAGGTCTTCACCTATGCGGGCAGCTGGTGCGCCGACGGCTTCCGGACCAGCTGGGAAGGAAGCTGGCGCATCGTCGCCGAGCGCGGCAGCCTGCTCTGGGACGGGTTTGACGGGCTTAAGGCGGAGGTTGTGACGCCGGGCCGCGACGGCTTGTTCGACAAAACCCAGCCGATCGATGTGCCGCCGCTCGACGCATCCGACCGCGTCGACGGTCATCTCGGCATCATCAGGGATTTCATGCATGCGGTCGAGACCGGCACCGAGCCGGAAACGCGCGGCACCGACAACATCAACAGCCTGGCCATGGTCTTCGGCGCGATCGAAAGCGCCGAGACCGGACGCAGGGTTGCGATCGCCAGGGAAGCGCAATGATGGCAAACCCGCTCCTTGACATCAGGATCGGCACCATGGTCAGGGCCAATCTCGACGACCCGGCGGCCTACATCAAACAGATCCTGCCGCTCGGTTTCGAGAGCATCCAGCCGTTCTTCTGGCAGACGCTTGGCGGCAAGGACCTGCCGCGGCTCGCCGGCCAGATCCGCGAGGCGATCGGCGATGCCGACGTCACCATCTCGTCGATCGGCGTGTTCGGCAATCCGCTGGAGAGCGGCGAGGTCGATCGCGGCGTGCTCGCGGCCTGGGAGACGGTCATCGACCATGCGCATCTGTTCGGCGCTTCCACGGTCAGCGGCTTCACCGGCCGCATCCGCGGCAAGCCGCTGACCGACAGCCTGCCGCGCTTCCGCGAGGTCTGGGGGCCGCTGGCGAAGCGCGCCGCGGACAAGGGCGTGCGCATCGCCTTCGAGAATTGCGCCATGGACGGCAACTGGGCTGCCGGCGACTGGAACATCGCCCACAATCCCGACGCCTGGGAGCTGATGTTCAATGAATTGCCGGATGACAATCTCGGCCTCGAATGGGAACCCTGCCATCAGCTCGTCTACCTGATCGACCCGATGCCGCAGATCCGCAAATGGGCGCCGCGCATCTTCCATGTCCACGGCAAGGACGCCACCGTGCGCTGGGACGTCATCCGCGAGCACGGCGTGTTCGGCCGGCTGCCCTTCGTGCAGATGCGCACGCCGGGCTTCGGCGACAGCGACTGGACGCGGGTGATCAGCGAATTGCGGCTGTCCGGCTATAAGGGCGCCATCGACATCGAGGGTTGGCACGACCCGGTCTATCGCGACGACCTGGAGATCACCGGGCAAGTGCGCGCGCTGGATTATCTCAAGCAATGCAGGGGAGGTGCCAGCTACCTGCCAAATCCGATGTGAGGCCAAATTTGACGTGAGTGGCCGGCGGGAGGAGCCGGCCGGCCAGTTTTGCGGCGCACTGCCGAAACGAATGTCGAAAACCCTCGCTTGGCGAGGAAACAAAGGGAGGAACGTGCATGAGCATCGCGTTGAGAACGACACTACTGCGCACGACTGTCGTGGCCGCCGCCACGGCGCTTGCCGCCGCCATTTCCACCTTGCCGGCGCAGGCGCTCGACGCCCAATGGTGCAAGGACGTCCACATCCGCTTCTTCGTCGGCGGCGCCGAGGGCGACGCCTTCGGTACCATCGTCTATAATGGCGCCAAGCAGGCGGCGGCCGATCTCGGCCCCAAGGTCGACTACATCTTCTCCCAGTGGGACGTCGAGAAGATGGTGCAGCAATTGCGCGAGGCGGTTGCGGTCAAGCCCCAGGGCATTGCTATGATGGGCCATCCGGGCGACGCCGCGATCATGCCGCTGGCCGAGCAGGCGCACAAGGACGGCATCAAGATGATGTACCAGAACGTGCCGGTGCCGAAGGTGGTGGCGGCGTTCGGCGGCGGCTATGTCGGCGCGCAGCAGGAGCAGCAGGGCCGCGCGCTCGGCGCCGAGGCGTTCAAGCTGGCCGGGCTCAAGGCCGGCGACAAGGCGATCATGATCGGCCCGTTCGAAAACGAGAGCCGCGGCGCGCGCGAGCGCGGCACGGTCGCGGCGCTGAAGGAGGCCGGCGTCGAGGTCATCCAGCTGTCCTCGCCGCCGAGCGGCGAATGGGCGTCGGACCCCAACCTCGCCATTCCGGTGATCACTGCGGCACTGCTCAACCATCCCGACGTCAAGGCGGTTGGCTATCCCGGCGGACAGATGCTGGGCAACGTGCCGACCTACATGCAGGCGGCGGGGCGCAAGGCAGGCGAGATCTTCAATTTCGGCTTCGACACCAGCCCGCAGATCGTCGAGGGCTTCAAGGGTGGCTGGGTGCAGTTGACGGCCGACCAGCAGCCGTTCATGCAGGGCTATCTGCCTATCCTCAGCCTCTGCCAGCAGGTGGTGCTGGGCCTCGCGCCGATGAATGTCGACACCGGCGCCGGCTTCGTCACGCCGCAAGATCGTCGCCGAGCTGGCCAAGCAGGCGCTGCGCTGACCTCCCAAGGCTGCCGGCCGGGATTTCGCCCGGCCGGCGGGACCGCCGGCGAGGAGGCCGGCAAGACAGACAATCCGAGCGAGGATCGCATGGGCGAACGCATCATCGAACTGCGCGACATCAAGAAGTCCTATGGCCAGGTCTATGCGCTTGGCGGCGTCAACCTCAGCGTCGACCGCGGCGAGGTGGTCGGCCTGATCGGCGACAATGGCGCCGGCAAGTCGACGCTGATCAAGATCCTGTCAGGCGTGGTCAAGCCGACCAGCGGCGAGATCCTGGTGCGCGGCAAGCCGGTCAGCGGATGGAGCGCGGCGCGCTCGCGCGACGCCGGCATCGAAACGGTGTTCCAGGACCGGGCGCTGGCCGTGCAGCAGACGATCGTGCGCAACATCTTCATGGGCCGCGAGCTGACCGGCTTCATGGGCTGGCTGAAGGTCGGCAAGGAGATCGAGGAGGCAAGCCGGTTGATGCGCGAGATCGGCTTCACCTCGAAAGTGTTCACGCCGCATTCGATCGTCGGCCAGCTTTCGGGCGGCGAGCGCCAGGGCGTGGCGATCGCGCGCGCCATCTACAAGCAGGCAGAGCTGATCATCCTCGACGAGCCGACGACGGCGCTGTCGCTGACCGAGACCGCCAAGGTTTTCCACTTCGTGCGCCAGGTGCGGGCGAGCGGCCGCTCGATCCTGTTCATCGGCCACAACATCCACCACGTATTCGACATTGCTGACCGCTTCGTGGTGCTCGACCGCGGCAAGGTGGCGCTGACCGCCGACCGCAGCCAGATCAAGTCGGCGGAAGATCTCATCAACTTCATGGAAGACGTGGCGCATCCGGGCGGCCTGCCCGGACTGCACGAGGCGGGCGAAGCGGAGCAGGGAGCGCGATGAGCAAGGCCATGGAACCCGATCTGCAATCTCCCCTGGGAAGAACAAGCGGCCAGGCAGGCAAGGAATGGAGCCATCCATCCGACCACTGGCTGCGCGGCTTCGTCATCGACAACCGCGCCGCGCTCGGCACGCTCGGCGTGTTCATCTTCATGATGGCGGTGTTCATCATCGCCAATCCGACGGTGTTCACCACCTGGTATCTCTACAGTTCGGTGCTGACGACGCTTCCCGTTGCGCTGTTCGTGGTCGTGCCGCTGGTCTTCGTCGTCACCTGCGACGAGATCGACCTGTCGTTCCCGGCGACGATGGGTTTTGCCTCATGGGTCTTCGCGCTGGTCGTGCAGGCCGGCTACGATCCGTTCCTCGGCATCGCCGCCGCGCTGGTCACCGGTACGCTGCTCGGCTTCCTAGTCGGCTCGCTGGTCGTCTATGGCGGACTGTCGTCGCTGATCGCCACGCTCGGCATGAATTTCCTGCTGCGCGGCCTGATCCAGATTATCAACGAGGGCAGGTCGACGGCGCTGACCGGCCTTGCCGACAGCTCAGCCTACAAGATCTTCTCGAGCCAGCTCTGGGGCATCCCGGTGCAGATCTTCTGGGCCATCGCCTTCGTCGTTTTCTCGGCGCTGCTCTACAACCGCCACCGCTTCGGCGCGCAGGTGAGGGTGGTCGGCGACAATCCGGACAGCGCCAAGCAGATGGGCATCGACGTCAAGCGCGTCAAAGTCAAGGTGTTCGTCTTCACCGGCATCGGGGCGGCGATCGCCGGCACCTTCTCGGTGATGATCAACTTCACCTGGTGGCCAACGGCCGGCGACGGCTATCTGCTGCCGGTGCTGGCCTCGGTGTTCGTCGGCGGCACGCCGACCTGGGGCGGCATCGGCACGGTGGTCGGCGGCGCCATCGGCGCGGTGACCGTGTCGTTCATCCAGACCGGTGTCGTGGCGGCGGGGCTGAGCGGCTTCTACGTGCAGTTCTTCAACGGGCTAATCATCATCCTGTCGCTGCTCGGCCATAAATGGAACCAGGCGCGGTATCGGTGAGGCTACTCAAACGCCGGTGACAAACCCGTCCAGAACGCGTTTCTGGCCGGCCTTGTCGAAGTCGATGGTCAGTTTGTTGCCTTCGATTGCCGCAATGTTGCCGTTGCCGAATTTCTGGTGGAAGACGCGGTCGCCGACGCTGAAGGCCGACGGCTTGTCGGCGACGGATTTGGCGACCAGCTCGCCGTCGATGGTGCGGCCCTTGACCGAGGTGCGGCCGGCGCCGTAGCCTGAGTCCGTCTCGCCATAGCCGATGCGCTCGACCTGGTGGCCGGAGCGCGTGCCCCAGTTGCGGTCGGTGGCCTCGGTGCGGTTGGCCTGCGCGCGCTGCCAGCCCGGCGTCGAATAGGTGTTTGAGAAGGATTTTTCCTCGCCGACATTGTCGAAGCGCGAGGCGCCGTAGGGGTTTTGCCGGCCGCCGCGCCCGGATGCGAACGAGCCGCCGCCATAGTTGTTGCCGTAGCCGCCATAGGAATTGCCGCTCTCGGCGATCTCGACATGGGTTTCCGGCAATTCGTCGAGGAAGCGCGACGGGATCGTCGATTGCCAGAGGCCATGGATGAGGCGGTTGGAGACGAACCAGATGTGCAGGTTCTTCTTCGCCCGCGTCAGCCCGACATAGGCAAGGCGGCGCTCTTCCTCCAGCCCGGAGCGGCCGCCTTCGTCGAGCGCGCGCTGATGGGGAAAGAGTCCTTCCTCCCAGCCGGGGAGGAAGACTGTCTCGAATTCAAGGCCCTTGGCCGAATGCAGCGTCATGATCGAGACCGCGTCGAGCGACTCGCTCTGCTCCGCCTCCATCACCAGTGCCACATGTTCGAGGAAGGAGCGCAGCGATTCGTACTCCTCCATGGAGCGGACAAGCTCCTTGAGGTTTTCCAGCCGCCCCGGAGCTTCCGCCGAGCGGTCGTTCTTCCACATGTCGGTGTAGCCGCTCTCTTCCAATATGGTCTCGGCGAGCTCGGTATGTGGCGTGGTCTCCAGCGCCTTCTGCCAGCGCTCGAAATTTGCCGCGACCTCGCGCAGGGCGGCGCGCGGCTTCGGCTTCAGCTCGTCACTTTCAGCGAGGTTGCCGGCAGCTTCCAGCATCGGGATACGGAGCGCGCGCGCCGTGTCGTGGATCTGACGGATGGTGGCTTCGCCGAGCCCGCGCTTCGGCACGTTGACGATGCGCTCGAAAGCGAGGTCATCGCCGCTGTTGGCGACGACGCGGAAAAAGGCCAGCGCGTCGCGGATTTCCATGCGCTCGTAGAAGCGTGGGCCGCCGATGACGCGGTAGTTCAGACCGAGCGTGATGAAGCGGTCCTCGAAGGCGCGCATCTGGAAGGACGCGCGGACCAGGATCGCCATGTCGTTCAGATTGTGCTTCTGACGCTGGTAGGCCTCGATCGCCTCGCCGACGGCGCGCGCCTCTTCCTCCGAATCCCAGGCGGCATGGACATGCACCTTGTCGTCTTCGGGGTCGTTTCGGTCGGTGAACAGCGTCTTGCCGAAGCGGCCTTCGTTAAAGGCGATGAGATGCGACGCGGCGCCGAGGATATGCGCGGTCGAGCGGTAGTTGCGCTCCAGCCTTATGATGGTGGCGCCGGGGAAATCCTTGTCGAAGCGCAGGATGTTGTCGACCTCGGCACCGCGCCAGCCATAGATCGATTGATCGTCATCGCCGACGCAGCAGATGTTGACGGTGGCCGGGCGGGAATTCCCCTCCCCCTTGAGGGGAGGGTGGCCGGGCGAAGCCCGGTCGGGTGGGGTCCTCGCGGCAGTGCTCGACGCCCCTGTGCTCGATGACCGGGCGGTGCCTTCTGCGGCGACCCCCTCCGCCCGCTTCGCGGGCACCTCCCCCTCAAGGGGGGAGGATTGCGGCCGCTGCGCCAGCAGGCGCAGCCACATGTACTGCGCGGTGTTGGTGTCCTGGTACTCGTCGACGAGGATGTATTTGAAGCGCTTGTGATAGTCCTTCAGCACGTCCGGATAGGCGCGGAAGATGCGGATCGGGTGGCAGAGCAGGTCGCCGAAATCGCAGGCGTTCAGGGTCTGCAGCCGCTCCTGATAGGCCTTGTAGAGTTCGCGGCCCTTGCCGTTGGCGAAGCTTCGGGCGTCGCCCTCGGGGATGTCGGCGGGGCCGAGCCCTTTGTTCTTCCAGCCGTCGATCATCTGGGCGAACTGCTTGGCGGGCCAGCGTTTGTCGTCCAGCCCCTCGGCCTGGATGAGCTGCTTGATCAGACGCACCACGTCGTCGGTGTCGAGGATGGTGAAATCGGATTTGAGACCGGCAAGCTCGGCATGGCGACGCAACAGCTTGACGCCGATCGAGTGGAAGGTGCCGAGCCAGGGCATGCCCTCGACACTGCCTTCGCCGATCAAATGGCCGATGCGCTGCTTCATCTCGCGCGCGGCCTTGTTGGTGAAGGTGACGGCAAGGATCTGCGAGGGGAAGGCCTTGCCGGTGGCGAGGATGTGAGCGATGCGCGTGGTGAGCACGCGCGTCTTGCCGGTGCCGGCGCCGGCCAGCACCAGAACAGGGCCTTCGGTTGTCTCGACAGCCAGCCGCTGCTCGGGATTCAGCCCCTTCAGATAATCGGGCGCGCTGTTTTGGCCGCTGCGGGCGGCCATGGCGCGCGCAGCTATGCCGGACGGGGCTGCTGTGGGCCGCGCATTCGGTTCGTCAAAGAAGGGCATGTCTTCCGAAAACCCGGACATTGCCCCCGAATGTAGTGATTCGGCAGCGAAAGACCAGAAGTGTCTCCGTTTTGTTCTGGTTAGCGACAGGATTTGCCGAGCGCGGTGTCTCTTCGGCCTCGGCAATTGCCTCAAATCCTTGTCGTGCCTTATCCGGCGGGTGCCCGCATGCGCTCGCCGATCTTGTCGGCCACGTAGCCGGCATCGCGCGCCGCGCCATGGATCATGGTGGAGGAGGGCGAATGCTGGAAATGCAGGCCGCAGACATACAGTCCCGGCTCGCCTTCGACGGCACCGCGATATTGCTTGACCCGGCCGCTGTCGTCGAAGATCGGCAGCTTGATCCAATCGAGCCCGGCCCGGAACCCGGTGCACCAGATGATGTTCGAAACGTCTAGAAGCTGGCCGTCGTCGAGCAGCGGTTTGCCGTTGCGGGCACCGGCGACGCGGGCGACCCGGCGGACGCCGGCGCCGTCCAGATCCTGCGGCTTGACCCGGATCAGCGGCAGGCCATGAGAAAGATGCCCCGGCTTCGCCTTGCGGCCCATCGGCGTGTCGACCGTAAGCAGACGGTGGAAAACGATGCGGAAGACGAACGGAAGGACCGCGCGCATCGCGAAAGAGCCATTGTAGGCGACCGGGATGTGGCCTGGGTGGCGGCCCGACAGCCAGACCTGGTGCGTGCGCGCGACATCCATGGCTATTTCAGCGCCGGAATTGCTGGCGCCAACCAAAAGCACGCTGCCCGGATTGAGCTGCACGGGATTCTTGTAGGCGCTCGAGGACAGTTGCCGGATTGACGGATCGAGCGACGCCGCGAAATCCGGGATCTTCGGCTTCTGGTAGCTCGAGGCCGCGGCGACGACGTGCCTGGCGATGTAGCGGGTCTGGCCGGCCGTGACGATGTAGAGCTTGCCGGAGCGGGTTACTTCGTCGACCTTGACGCCGGTGCGCACCGGCAAGGCAAACCTCCGCGCATAGGCCTCGAGATAGTCGGCCATCTCGTCCTTGGTCGGGAATGAATAGCGGGCAGCGGGGAAGGGCATGCCGATCAGACCGTCGAAGCGCGCCGGCGTGAACAGGCGCAGCGAATCCCAGCGCGAGCGCCAGATGTCGCCGACGCGTTCGCGGCCCTCGAGAATGACGAACTTCACCCCCTTGCGGGCGAGGTGATAGCCAACGGAAAGGCCATTCTGGCCGGCGCCGATGACCACGACGTCGACATGTTCTTCCCTCAGAGCAGGCCGCGTTTCGTCGCCTGATGGCATATCGCTGCCGGTTGCCCGCAGCGCATCGGCCTCCAGATGCATGAAGGCCGCTCCCGGTTCCAGCAGCGTGCCGGCGCGTGTCCTGGTCTCGGCGATGCGAATGTTGTGACGGCCGCGCATTCCCTGCATCGTGGCCGGTCCGGATGTCGAAGTCGGGGTCATGATCGCTCCATTTGGTTCGTCAGTCATGGACCAGAAATAGCGGAACGGCGCGGCGGCGCTTCGGGGAGACACCTCACGGCGGAAGAAAATGCGATGGGGATTTTCCCCCATGCCCTCAGGTCAGATGTTTTTCTGGGTCAGATGAGCCCGTTCTGAAAGGCGTAGGCTGTCGCGGCGGCGCGCGAGTTGACCGCCAGCTTGTCGAAGATGTTGCTGAGATGCCGGTCGATGGTCTTTTCGCTGAGGCCGAGCTCGGTCGCTATCGACCTGTTGGTCCTGCCGGTGGCGACCAGGCCAAGGACTTCGATCTCGCGCCCGGTCAGGCCGTGCGGGCGCGAACTGGCCGGCCCGACCAGAGCCGTGACGCGGGCAAGTTCCGGCGCGGCGCCAAGCGTGGCGAAAACGGCGCGGGCGGCATCGAATTCGAGCTCGGTGCCGTCTTCGTCGCCAAGCATGCGGCAGGCCTGCCCTGCAAGCACGCGCAGCCGCGCCTCGAGATAGGGAGCGCCGGCACGCTGCCAGGTCGTCAGCGCGGCGCGGAAATGGCCGAGCGCGGTCGCGGCGCTGCCTTCGTGCAAGTCGATCTCGCCTCTCGCCTGCGAGGCCATCGCCGCCAGGATGTCGGTCGCGAAACGGGTGGCGATCGCTTCCAGCTCCTGGCAGGCGTCGCGTGCCTCCTCGATTGCGCCGGCTGCGATCATGATCTCTACCCGCGCCGGCAGCAGGCGGGCGCGGCCGAGTGGAGCCTTGGTCGTGGCGAGCACGCGGCGAAGGGTTGCCGCAGCCTGTTCGGCCCGGCCCTGCGCCAGCCGCAGCAGCGCCATGCCGGGCTGCGGTTCGAGCCCGAGCCGACTGGCGGTGCGGTAAAGGTCCTCGGCGGCGGCGAATTCGCCACGCAGACGATGGATTTCGGCCTCCTGACAGGCCGCGCCGGCCGCCGCCTCGCTGGCGGTCGTATGGGCCAATGACTTCGTCGCGCGGCGGGCCTCCGTGATCGCATCCTGCCAGGCGCCGTTCAGTTCCATGATCTCGGCGCGGTGCAAAAGGCAGACGCCGTTGAACTGGACGAGCTGCGGCTGCGCGCCGCACCAGTTCGATAGCGCCTCGGTCCATTCGCGCGAGCGGTCGAGCGCGTAGACCTGCCGGCACGCTGCGATGAGGTTGCAGTAGATCAGGCCGGTGACGATGGGCGAAAGTTTTCCGTCGACCGCCGGCAGCATGGCCTCGTCGAGCGAGGCGATGCCTTCGTCGATCCGGCCCTGCCGCACAAGCGCGCGGCCGAGATAGCATCTGGCGAAGGCGACGAGGTCGACGTCGCAACAGCGCTCGCCGATCGCCAGCGCCTGGCTGGCCAGCCGCTCCGCCGCCGGATCATTTCCCGTCATGAGCTCCTTTTGGGCCGCCAGCAGCGTCAAATAGCCATGCGCGGCGCATTCGCGGCCGAAGCCGTCGGCCAGGCGCTGAGCCTGCTGGATGCAGGCGCTGGCGTGGCCTTCCTCGCCCAAGGCCAGAAGCCGGAAGCCGCGGAAGAATGCCCAATACGCCGCGCGGTCGTAGCGGCCGGCTTCGACATAGGTCTCGAACAAACGGTCTCCGGCGGCCAGGCTGTCCTGGTCGCGGTCGAGCATGGCGGCCGACCAGAGTAGCCGTTCCAGATCGTCCGGGACCAGCGGTGCCAGATCGTCCGTTGCACGCAACAGCTCAAACGCATCCGCCCAGTCCCGTTGCTCATAGGCGTGACGGGCCCGTTCCAGCAGCAAGGCGGCCTCGGCTTTCATCGGCAAAGCATAGCATTGCCAAATAGCTGGCAGAAGAATGGCAGATGCCAGGCTTCGTCAAGTCGGCGTGAGCGGCCGGGGTGATGCTTACTTTATGCCGTGCTGATTTGACACCGCACGCGGGGGGGCCGAAAACTGCGGCGGCGAGATGAAACAGAATCGAAGGCGCGTTACGGTTGTGCTTCGTGACAGCGGTTTTCGATCGCCCGTCTGCTGCGCATGAAGGAGTGTCGTTGTGGCAACTATCCTCACCGCTGTGGTCCTTGCTCTCATCGGTCTGGTTCTCGGCGGCGGCGGCATCCAGTTGGCGGTGCTGGGCGGTAGCTGGTACTACGTGATCGTCGGCCTTGCCTTCCTCATCACCGCCTTGCTGCTCTTCAGGCGCAATTCCATTGCGCTCTGGCTCTATGCCGCGATCGTGATCGGCACGCTGTGCTGGGCGGTCTGGGAAGCGGGCTTCGACTGGTGGGATCTGGGCCCGCGCGGCGGCGTCATCGTGCTCCTGGCGCTGTGGCTTTTGACACCATGGGCGAGGCGAGGGCTTAGCGGTCCAGACGGGCGCGCGCCGCTGATCCTGGCGGTGCTGGCCTCGCTGGCCGTGGCCGGCTATTCGATGACCGCCGATCCCAGGGACATTGCCGGCGAGCTTAACGCCGACAAGGTGACGCCGACGGCAGATCTCGGCGGCAATGTGCCGGAAGGCGAGTGGCACTTCTACGGCCGCACGCCCTACGGCCAGCGCTTTTCACCGCTCAACCAGATCACCGTGGACAATGTCGCTTCGCTGCAGCCGGCATGGACCTACCGCACCGGCGACGTGAAGGGTCCGGACGACATCGGCGAGACGACCTATCAGGTGACGCCGCTGAAGATCGGCGACGCGCTCTTCATCTGCACGCCGCATAATTTCGCCATCGCCATCGATGCGGCGAGCGGCAAGGAGAAATGGCGCTTCGACCCGAAGATCAAGCTCGATCCCAACCGGCAGCACCAGACCTGCCGCGGCGTGTCCTATTATGCCGACGGCAAGATCGCCGCCGGCCAGCCATGCGCCGCGCGCGTCTATCTGCCGACCTCCGACGCGCGGCTGATCGCGCTCGACGCCGCGAACGGACAGGTGTGTGCCTCCTTTGCGGAGGGCGGCACGCTGAACCTGCTCGCCAACATGCCGTATCCGAAGTCGGGCTACTACTATTCGAC
>NZ_RZOJ01000154.1:0-12397 GCF_003998845.1 Mesorhizobium sp. M4A.F.Ca.ET.022.05.2.1
CAGTAGCCTCTTGCGATAGCCTGCGTTGCCGCGTCTGCCAAATCCGTGCCAACAGAATATAGCTATAGCTAAATCTTAAAGCATCCGCTATGCTCGCCGCGATCTGGAGGATGCAGGCATGAGCGAGACGAAATCCTTGCTGGGGCGAAAGCTCGATCGAAGGCTGCTTCTGGCCGGCGGCCTCGCGGCTGCCGGCGGCACGGCGGTGGTGGCAAGCGCGGCGCGCGGGCAGACAAGCCATGCCGGTCACGAGATGCCGGCGGCTGCGGCTGCCGAAAACCAGCCGGCGCATTTGTCCGCTCATGGAGCGATGATGACGGTCGGTGAGGTCGACGACACCCGAAACGGCTTCGACCCGGTCAAGCTGGTCAGCGAATGGGAGACCGGTACGGTGTCGACGCTGCCGGACGGGCGCACGCTTCGCACCTTCGAAGTTACGGCGGAAGACAAGGAGATCGAGATTGCGCCCGGCATCATGTTCCCGGCCTGGACCTACAATCGCCGCGTGCCGGGCCCGTCGCTGCGGGCGACCGAAGGCGAACGCCTGCGGATCGTCTTCCGCAACCAAGGCTCGCATCCGCATTCGATGCATTTCCACGGCATCCACGCCGCGCGCATGGACGGCGTCCCGGGTGCCGGCCTGATCGGGCCGGGCGAGGAGTTCGTCTACGAGTTCGATGCCAGGCCGTTCGGCTGTCACCTCTACCACTGCCACGCGCTGCCGCTGAAGCGGCATATCCAGAAGGGCATGTACGGTGCCTTCGTCATCGATCCCGACCCTGCCCGGCATCCGGAGCACGAGGCGGTCGCCCGCTCACGCCTGCTCGGCTCGCCCGAGAATGCAAACTGGCAGGAATTCGTGATGGTCATGAACGCCTTCGACACCAACTTCGACAACGAGAACGAGGTCTATGCCGTCAACACGGTCGCCCACGCCTATGCGAAGAAGCCGATCAGGGTGCTGAAGGACAAGCCCGTCCGCATCTACCTCGTCAATGTCGTCGAGTTCGATCCGATCAACTCCTTCCACCTGCACGCCAATTTCTTCGACTATTACAATCAGGGTACGACGCTCACGCCGACGCTGAAGACCGTCGACCTGATCACCCAGTGCCAGGCCGAGCGCGGCATTCTCGAGTTCCATTTCCGCGAGCACGAGCCGGGCCTCTATATGTTCCATCCTCACCAGTCCGAGTTCACCGAGCTCGGCTGGTCCGGCATGTTCGATGTCGTGGAGGCTCTGTCGTGACCGATACGAGCCAGCCCAATACGCGTGCCGCGCGCCCAACTCGGGTCAATCTGCTCTGGATCGGGCTGCCTTTGACCGTGCTGGCGATAGCCATCGCCTGGCTGCTGTCTTCCGATCCGCTGTCGAGCTTCCGCAATGGCGCGCCACCGGTCGAGAACATCACCTTCGAGCGGACGATCCTTGGCACCGATGGCATTCGCGTCCTTGTCCGTGCCGGCGGATCGGAACCGATGACGATCGCGCAGGTCCAGGTCGACGACGCCTACTGGCAATTCACGCAGGACCCGCCGGGCCCGATCGCGCGCGGCTCGACGGCATGGATCAACCTGCCATATCCCTGGGTGTTGGGGGAGGCGCATGCTATCAATGTCGTGACCAGCACCGGGACGACATTCGGACATGAGATCGCGGTGGCTGTGCCAACGCCGACCCGTGACTCGCTGAGCCTTGTCGCGCAGGCGGTGCTCGGCGCCTTTGTCGGCATCCTGCCTGTGGCGATCGGTCTGATGTTCTACCCCGCGCTTCGCGGCGTCGGACGCAGCGGCATGGACTTCCTCCTGTCGCTGACTGTCGGCTTGCTCGCCTTCCTTTTCGTCGATGCGCTGGAGGACGCCTTCGAACTGGCTAGCGAAGCTGCAGCCCTGTTCCAGGGGCCGACGATGATCGTGCTTGCCGCCACCGCGAGTTTCCTGCTGCTGATGGCGGCGGGCCGGCGGAGCGGCGCGCCGACCGGCCTGGCGCTCGCCACCTTCATCGCGCTCGGCATCGGCCTGCACAATCTCGGCGAAGGACTGGCGATCGGCGCCGCCTTCGCGTCGGGCGCGGCGGGGCTGGGCACCTTCCTGGTGCTCGGTTTCACCTTGCACAACATCACCGAGGGCATCGGCATCGCCGCGCCGATCCTGAAGCAGCGCCCGCCACTCAGGACCTTCGCCGCGCTGACGCTGCTGGCGGGCGGCCCCGCCGTCATCGGCCTGTGGATCGGCAGCCTCGCCTATGCGCCGCAATGGTCGGCGCTGGCGCTGGCGGTCGGTGCCGGCGCAATCCTGCAGGTGATCGTCGAACTCGTGTCGATGCAGCTTCGCCAGCGCCCCGACGGCACACGCGCACTGCTTGCGCCGGGCGCAATGGCCGGGCTCGCATCCGGCATCGGCTTCATGTACGTGACGGCGATGCTGGTGAAGATCTGAGGGGACTCAGTCCGGGACGCTGGTCTGCAGGGCCAGCGCATGCAGAACGCCGCCCATATTGCCCTTCAGCGCGTCATAGACCATCTGGTGCTGCTGGACGCGGCTTTTTCCGCGAAAACTCTCGGCTACCACTTCGGCGGCGTAATGGTCGCCGTCGCCGGCCAGGTCGCGGATCGTCACCTTGGCGTCCGGAATGCCTTCCTTGATCAGCCGTTCGATGTCGTGGGCATCCATTGCCATGCGGGTTTTCCTATCAGGTACTGATCTCATAGATATGGCCTGGATGGCGGATGCACCACTTCCAAAGGCGCACAAGGCGCCATCCCGACCAAAATATTATGGGTCCACAACCTCGTTTGCCATGAAGCGAGGAAACCAGGATTCGTGGGCGGCGGTCAATTCGCTGACCGGGATCGCCCGCGCCTCGCCGAGTTTCAGGTCGCGGCCGCCGGTCGAGCCGATCCAGGGCGCGAAGATGCCGAGCTTGCCCTGTTCCTCGCGAATGGCGTCCCATTCCTTGCTTTGCGGGTCGATCGACAGCGTCAACAGGTAGCGGCCCTGGTCCTCGCCGAAGAACACCGGGATCGGATCGGTCCCGACAAGGCCAGGGATGGTGGCGCCGATGCCCGACGCCATGGCCATTTCGGCCAGCGCCACGGCAAGGCCGCCGTCGGAAAGGTCATGCGCGGCGGTGACAATGCCGGAGGCGATCAGCGCGCGGACGTGATCACCGACGCGCTTTTCATGCTCGAGGTCGACAGGCGGCGGCGGGCCGTCGCCGCGGCCATGGATGTCGCGCATAAAGACGGACTGGCCGAGATGGCTGCCCCACGTCGCCGGCGCGCCGACCAGCACGATCATCTGGCCTTCGCCGGCAAAGCCGACGCGCGCCATTTTCGACCAGTCGGCGATCAGCCCGACGCCGCCGATCGTCGGTGTCGGCAGGATGCCGCGTCCGTTGGTTTCGTTGTAGAGCGAGACATTGCCCGAGACGATCGGGAAGCCGAGCGCGCGGCAGGCATCGCCGATGCCTTTCACCGCGCCGACCAGTTGGCCCATGATCTCCGGCCGTTCCGGATTGCCGAAATTGAGGTTGTCGGTGGCCGCCAGCGGCAGGGCGCCGGTGGCGGTAAGATTGCGCCAGCATTCGGCCACCGCCTGCTTGCCGCCTTCATAGGGATCGGCCTCGCAATAGCGCGGCGTCACGTCGGAGGAGAAGGCGAGCGCCTTGGACGCATGGCCCTCGACGCGCACCACGCCGGCGTCGCCGCCCGGAAGCTGCAGCGAATTGCCCTGGATCAGCGTATCATACTGCTCCCACACCCAGCGGCGCGAGGAGAGGTCCGGCCCGCCAAGCAGCTTGAGCAGCGCATCGGCGACATCGGCCCTGGGTGCGTCCCCGACCGCGAGTGGCGCCGGCTTCTTCGGCTCGACCCAGGGGCGATCATATTCAGGCGCCTGGTCGCCGAGTTCCTTGATCGGCAAATTGGCGACCTCGTCGCCCTGGTGCAGAACGCGGAAGCGCAGATCGTCAGTGGTCTTGCCGACGATGGCGAAGTCGAGACCCCATTTGTGGAAGATCGCCTCGGCCTCTTTCTCTTTCTCGGGGCGCAGCACCATCAGCATGCGCTCCTGGCTTTCAGACAGCATCATCTCATAGGCGCTCATGCGCTCCTCGCGCACCGGCACCCTGTCGAGGTCGAGCTCGATGCCGAGGTCGCCCTTGGCGCCCATCTCTACGGCCGAGCAGGTGAGCCCGGCCGCGCCCATGTCCTGGATGGCGATGACCGCGCCCGAGGCCATCAGTTCGAGGCAGGCCTCCAGCAGGCATTTCTCTGTGAAGGGATCGCCGACCTGGACGGTCGGCCGCTTCTCCTCGATCTTGTCGTCGAATTCGGCCGAGGCCATGGTGGCGCCGCCGACGCCGTCGCGCCCTGTCTTGGCGCCGAGATAGACGACCGGGAGGCCGACGCCCTTGGCCTCGGACAGGAAGATGGCATCCGTCTTGGCAAGTCCCGCGGCGAAAGCGTTGACCAGGATATTGCCGTTGTAGCGCGGGTCGAAATTGACCTCGCCGCCGACCGTCGGCACGCCGAAGGAATTGCCATAGCCGCCAACGCCGGCCACCACGCCGGCCACCAGATGCCTGGTCTTCGGATGGTCCGGCGCGCCGAAGCGCAGCGCGTTCATCGCCGCCACCGGCCTTGCGCCCATGGTGAAGACGTCGCGCAGGATGCCGCCGACGCCGGTCGCAGCACCCTGGTAGGGCTCGATATAGGAGGGATGGTTATGGCTCTCCATCTTGAAGACGACGCAGTCGCCGTCGCCGATGTCGACCACGCCGGCATTCTCGCCCGGTCCCTGGATCACCTGCGGGCCGCTGGTCGGCAGGGTGCGCAGCCATTTCTTCGAGGATTTGTAGGAGCAGTGCTCGTTCCACATCGCCGAAAAGATACCGAGTTCGGTAAAGCTCGGCTCACGTCCGACCAGATCGAGGATGCGCTGATATTCGTCGGGCTTCAGCCCGTGCGCGGCAATGAGCTCCGGGGTGATCGGCACGGAATTGGAAATGGTCATGGGCGGCGGTTTGTATCCGTGGGAGAGGGGAATTCGAGTCCCCTCTTATCGCAAGCTTGAGGCCGATACACCCCATAGATTGACGAAAAACGGCGGAAAGCCACAAGGTGGCGGAGGCTGCGGGATCAGGCGTGGCCGAGCTCAGGAAAAACTGTCGTAGCCGGCGCGGCCTTCATCGAGCAGGCGCCGGATCACCGCGACGCCACCGGCGACATCCTTATCCTGGCGCGGTTGTGAGACGCCGAAACGCACGCCATGGAAGACCTGTTCGGAGCGGCCTGCCTTGAATTCGTCCTCATCGTCGATGAGCACGCCCTGCGCCAGGCAGGCATTCTTGAACGTGCCGGAGAGCCACGGGTCCGGCAAGGTCAACCAGACGAAGGGGACATTGTCTCTCGCCTCGAAGTCGAAGCCTTCAAGCGTCTCGCGCACGATGGCGATGCGCGCCTGGATCTCGGCGATGCAATGCTTACGGATATCGCCAGCCTGGCCGGACATCACCAGCCTGGTGCCGACCTCGGCCAGCAGGAAGGGCAGGCCGCCGGTCATCATCTTGTGCGCGACGCGGATGCGATGGCGATAGGCTGGCGGGCAGGAAAGCCAGCCGCCGCGTACGCCGGCGGCAACCGATTTCGACAGGCCTCCGGCGACAATTGTGCGCTCGGGGGCATATTCGGCCAGCAACGGCGTTGGATCGTCGGTCAGATCGCCATAAAGATCGTCCTCGATTAGCGCCACATTGTATTCACGCGCGATCTGCGCGATCGCCTGCCGCCGCTCCGCTGGCATCGTCACCAAGGTCGGGTTCTTCGCGGTGGGCATCAGGAACATCACCTTGGGATGCTTCTGCGCGCAGACGCGTTCGAAATCCTCGGGGTCGACGCCTTCGTTGTCGGTCGCAACCAGTGCCGTTCGGCGGCCGATCAGGCCGGCGCTGCGCGAAATCTGCGAATAGGTGAGATGCTCAAAGACAACGTAGTCGCCAGGCATGGTGAGCGCCGCGATCGCTGCCATCACCGCCGCATGAGTGCCAAGCGTCGGCACGATTGAATCGGGCGAAGGGCGGAAGGAATTGCGCGACAGCCAGCGCCTTCCCGCCTCGTACCAGCGCTCGGGAAAATCCCTCGTGTAGCTCGAAATGTCGTGGGGATGGTCCTCTGCCGTGCGGGCCAGAATTTCGGCAATGATTGCGCCTTGACCGACATCAGGCGCTGCGGTGCTGTCGAAGCGCAGCTTGCCGCTTGGTGCATCGATGGGGCGCGTTCCTTGCGCGGCAAGCTCCAGCTCGACCTTCGGGTTCTCGGCGCGCTGCGCAAGTACATATGTTCCGCGCCCGACCTCGCCGCTGACCAGGCCGCGTTCGCGCAGCAACTGGTAGGCGCGGCCGACCGTACCGACGGTGGCGCCGATGTCATAAGCGAGGTCACGCTGCGGCGGCAGTTTTGCACCGGCATCAATGACGCCCTTGTCGATATCTGATTCAATGCTGTCAGCAAGACGCTGATACAGCGGGCCTGAGCCGGAAGAGAGGTCTGGAAGCCAATTTGTCATGGTGACAATTTTCTATATTGTGCCGCACGATGAGTCAATCCATATGAAGTCTACGATTGATAGGATACAATCGAGACAAGGTAGAACGAAGATGGATACAACCGACACAATTCATTACATCGGCACCGGATTGGATGGGCGCACGAAGTCACGGGCTCGCAATGGCTTCGTGGACCGCCTCGTATTTGTGCTCGGCTCCGTTATGAGGCAGATTGACCGGATGCTGGACCGCCGCCGCGGCCGCTTGGCCTTGCTGGAGATGACGGACGAGCAGCTCAAGGATATCGGCGTCTCGCGCTGCGATGCGCATCGCGAAGGCCTCCGGCCGTTCTGGGATTGAGTTCACGCCGTCGAAGGATTCGGATGGCGCCGAACACTATTTCCGCAGCCGGGCAACCCAATGATCGGCGAAGACGGCGATGACGCACAGCAGCAGAAACAGTCCGGTTGTGGCCAGCGCCGAAACGGCGACGCTGGCCGCGCCGTTCTTCTCCACGCTGAGAAACGGGTAGGGGACTTCGCCGGCGATCGGCGCCCGCAGCAGCACATAGGCCAGATAGGCGAGCGGGTAGACCATCCACCAGGAGATGTCGCGCCAGCGCGTGGTGCCGTCGGCGCCGGCGACAAGCCACCACAGCACGAACAGCGCCGGCGTCACATAGTGCAGTAGGATATCGCAGAGCAGGAACAGGCCTTGCGGCTGCCACAGTCGCGCCAGCACCGTCGCATAGACGATGAAGACGAGGCCGATCGCCGCCGCCACGCCCGCCCGCAACCGCGATCCGGCAAAGGCCGGGAACCACGCATAGCCTGACGGCGACAGCAGCGACGTGTGCACCAGCACCGCGCCGATATTGGTCAGGATGGTGAAGAAGCTGAACAGGAAGACGACCGAGCCGAGGAAGCTGCGGCCGGCTTCCATCGAGGCCGGGATGGTGATGCATGCCTGCAGGACAAGTCCGATCAGGCCGACGGCCAGTCCCGCCCGCTGCAGGAAACGGCCCATGGCCTCAGGCGGCCGCAGCGCAGGACGGATTGCCCGCCTGCCAACGGGCGATGTCGGAGCCGATGCGCGCGCCGAGCGGGTCCGCCATCAGCGGGCCGAAGACGTCGATGCGGCTGGAATTGCCTTGCGCCTGCACAACCAGGAGCGGCTTGCCGCCATAATGCTTGGCCGGCACCAGCAGGAAGCGCGGCGTGCCGCTGAACGAATTCAGCTCATTGGCCATCTGGTAGGGCTTGAAGGCCGGATCCTTGCTGGCGATCCAGCATTTATGCGCCGCGATCGCCACCTGTTCCATGGCGAGCAGCGAGGCGCTCTTGCCCGAGGGCGGCGGCGCGCTCTTCGGGCTCGACTGGCAGGCGGCGAGCGCAAGCACGGCGGCAGCCAGGAGAGCAAGGCGAGCAATCGTCAGTCTCATGGTCAGGCCGCCCCCGCGTTCTGAAAGCAATGTCCTAGGAGATAATCAAGCGGCGATGCCGAGGGCACCTTCGAACAGCGCCCGGCCGTCGTTGCCGCCATGCGCCGCCTCGATCAGGTTTTCCGGATGCGGCATCAGGCCAAGCACATTGCCCTTTTCGCTGATGATGCCGGCAATATCGTTGATCGAGCCGTTCGGATTGGTGCCGTCGGCGTAGCGGAACACCACCTGTCCCTCGCCCTCGAGGCGGGCGAGCGTCTCAGCGTCGGCGAAATAGTTGCCGTCGTGATGCGCCACCGGCGAGCGGATGATCTGGCCGGGCTGATAGCGACGGGTGAACATGGTGTTGGCGTTGGCGATTTCGAGCTTCACCTGCCGGCAGACGAATTTCAGCGAAGCATTGCGCATCAGCGCGCCGGGCAGCAGGCCGGCCTCGACCAGGATCTGGAAGCCGTTGCAGACGCCGATCACCATGACGCCCTTGGCCGCCTTTTCGGCCACCGCTCGCATCACCGGCATGCGCGCCGCGATCGCCCCGCAGCGCAGATAGTCGCCGAAGGAGAAGCCACCCGGGATGGCGATCAGGTCGACATCGGGGATTTCGGTGTCGGTCTGCCAGACGGTGGCCGGCGCCTGTCCGGAAATCTTGGTCAGCGCTGCGATCATGTCGCGGTCGCGGTTGAGGCCAGGCAGGAGGACGACGGCTGATTTCATCTAGGCGATCTCCACCGCGTAGTTCTCGATAACGGTGTTCGCCAGAAGCTTGTCGCACATGGCCTTGAGGTCGGCTTCGGCCTTGGCCTTGTCGGTCCCCGCAAGCTCGACGTCGAACACCTTGCCCTGGCGCACCGATCCGACCCCATCAAAGCCCAGCCCGGACAGCGCATGCTCGATCGCCTTGCCCTGCGGGTCGAGAACGCCATTCTTGAGGGTGACGGTGATACGGGCTTTCATCGATACTCCTGAGAAATCAGTGCGGCTTGCGCCGGTTTCGCCGCCACGGGCAAGTCCGGTCTGGCAGTTAGTGCTTCAAGCCCTTGGGCGGCTCGGTGGAGGCGACTAGCACCGGTCCAGTTGGGCGCGGTGGCTCGTTCTCGTTCATAATGCCGAGGCGGCGGGCGACTTCCTGATAGGCTTCGACCAGTCCGCCCATATCGCGGCGGAAACGGTCCTTGTCGAGCTTGTCCTGCGTGTTCACGTCCCACAGCCGGCAGGAATCCGGCGAAATCTCGTCGGCGACGACGATGCGCATCATGTCGCCCTCGAACAGGCGGCCGCACTCGATCTTGAAATCGACGAGTTGGATGCCGACGCCCATGAACAGGCCGGAGAGGAAGTCGTTGACGCGGATGGCCAGCGCCATGACGTCGTCGATCTCCTGCGGGCTCGCCCAGCCAAAAGCGGTGATGTGCTCTTCCGACACCATCGGGTCGTCGAGCGCGTCGGCCTTGTAGTAGAATTCGATGATCGAGCGCGGCAGCACCGTGCCTTCCTCGATGCCGAGGCGCTTCGACAGCGAGCCGGCGGCGACGTTGCGCACTACGACTTCAAGCGGAATGATCTCGACTTCCTTGATCAGCTGCTCGCGCATGTTGAGCCGCCGGATGAAATGGGTCGGAATGCCCATGCGGTTCAAATGGTTGAAAATATGCTCGGAAATGCGGTTGTTGAGCACGCCCTTGCCATCGACCACTTCGTGCTTCTTCTTGTTGAAGGCGGTAGCGTCGTCCTTGAAAAACTGGATCAGCGTCCCCGGCTCAGGTCCCTCATAGAGGATCTTGGCCTTGCCTTCATAAATGCGGCGGCGATTTTTCATTTGATTTTTTCTCTGGATTTCCGGGCAGGCGGCAAGCGACCAGTTCCTGTCCGTCTGCCTAAATTAGTATGGCAACGGCGGTGTTCAATGCCGGTGTCTATCCCAATCACATGGTTTGCTCAATCGGCAAATCCTTCGAATCAACCGCTTTCGGGAATGAAATGCCGCAGCGCAGCAAGTGATGTAGCATATTGACCGGCCCGCGGCCTTTTGGTTTGTGCTTCGGGAACACACATGATTTACGCCTAAGCGAATCGGATTTGACCGGAGGGATGCCATGAGCAGCATGAAAGACCGAGAAGAGGGCTTCGAGCGCAAATTCGTCTTTGACGAGGAGCTTCGCTTCAAGGCCTCCGCCCGCCGCAACAAGGCGCTTGGCCTGTGGGCGGCCGAAAAGCTCGGCAAGTCCGGCACTGACGCCGAGGCCTATGCCAAGCAGGTGGTCGTCGCCGACATCGAGGAAGCCGGCGACCACGACGTCTTCCGCAAGATTCGTAAGGATTTCGACGAGGCCGGTGTCAACCAGTCGGACCATCAGATCCGTCGCACCATGGACGAACTGATGGCCGAGGCGATCGAGCAGATCAAGAACACCTGATCCAATATGAGCATGACGTCGCCCGAAAACCGCTTCACGCTTTTCGGCATCATGTTCTAACTGGACCAATCGACCGCCCGGCCAAGCCGGGCGGTTTTTCTTTGCCTTTGCCGCGGTTTCCGGCTGAAACTGCGGATTGTTAACAAGGAAAGTTCAAATGTCGCTCAAGTCCCGCCTGGCTGCTGACGAAACACTGTTCACCGCATGGTCCGGAGTGCCGGATGCGCTCACGGTGGAGATCATCGCCAAGCAGGGCTTCGACGCCGTCACCCTCGACATGCAGCATGGCGGCCATCACGAGGACAGCGTGCTGCGCGGCCTGGTGCCGGTGCTTGCCGCCAACAAGCCGGCGCTGGTGCGCATTCCGGTCGGCCGCTTCGACATGGCGAGCCGCGCGCTCGATTTCGGCGCAGAGGCGGTGATCGCTCCGATGGTCAATTCGGTCGCCGACGCCAGGCTGTTCGCCGCCGCCATGAAATACCCGCCCGTGGGCGAGCGCTCCTGGGGCCCGACCTACGCCTTTCCGCGCCACGGCAAGGGCGACCACGCCGAATGGCTGCGCGACACCAACCAGCGCACCATGGCGTTTGCGATGGTCGAGACGCGCGCGGCGTTCGAGGCGCTGGACGGCATTCTCGACACACCCGGCATCGACGGCATCTTTGTCGGCCCCTCGGATTTCTCGATTGCCTGGTCGAATGGCACCACCGTCAATTCGACGCTGGAAAGCATGATGGAGACGGTTGCCTCGATCGCCGAGCGCACGCGGAAGGCCGGCAAGCATGCCGCGATCTATGTCATCGAGCCGGCTGTCGCCGGCCGTGTCGTGGCGATGGGCTACCGGCTGCTCGCCATGGGCTCGGACCACACGCTGATTTCGCTGGGCGCCAAGACGCTGCTGGAGAGCATGCGCGATTCCATCGGGTCCTGAGCGCCACCGGGCGGCTGCGCCTCAGGGTTCCCTCAATTCCGTCAGGAACTTGGCAAAGGTCATCGAGCCCTCGGGCCACGGCCCGAAGCCGGAATCCGCATTAAGGTGACCGGCATCGCCGGCATCGATGAACAGCGAGCCCCAGGCGCCGGCAATGTCTTCCGCGACGTCGAAGGCGCAGAACGGGTCGTTGCGGCTGGCGATCACGATCGAGGGAAAGGGCAGCGGCTCGCGCGAATAGGGTCCGAAGGTCATCAGGTGCCGCGGCCTGATCTCCGGATTGGCGACGTCGGGCGGCGCCACGAAGAAGGCGCCGGCCACCGGCCTTTGGAACTTCGGAATGGCCTGCACCGCCGCCGCCACGCCGAGCGAGTGGGCGACGAGCACCACCGGCCGCTCGGCCTCGTTGACGGCCCTGGCCACATTCGCGGTCCAGTCCTCGCGCACCGGCTTCGACCATTCGGCCTGCTCGACCCGGCGCGCCGTCGACAGTTTCGATTGCCAGCGGGTCTGCCAGTGTTCGGGGCCGGAATTGGTGTAGCCCGGCACGATGAGGATATCTGCGTCCTTGACTTTCATGGCGCGCATGTAGCGAGCGCCGCCCTTTCGCGCAACCGTGCCGAACGACGTTCACCATCAATTCAGTGAACACCATGTTCGCTCCTTGCTCTCTTGTGTGAACGATCGCGATCGACGATCTGTCGCGAGGACAACATAGTCGTGAAGGGCCGGGATTTTGGGGCTGACACGACGTAGGATGATCGGCGGCGCGTAGCTTCTGGCTTTGGGAGTTTCGTCGAGCGCCCGAACGGAGACGATGATGAGTGAACTGCCTTTTGCCGCGACCACGCCGGTCAGCGTGTCGCGCGTCGGCCTGAGGGCGCGCGATGCCGAAAGCCTCGCCGGCTATTACCGCGCCGTTGTCGGTCTGCAGGAACTGAGCCGCGCCGATGGCGTGATCACGCTCGGCGCCGCCAACCGGCCCCTGCTGGTCATCGAGCCCGACGCCGCGGCAAAGCCCGACGATCCGCGCAGCGCCGGCCTGTTCCACACCGCCTTCCTGC
>NZ_RZOJ01000155.1:0-12316 GCF_003998845.1 Mesorhizobium sp. M4A.F.Ca.ET.022.05.2.1
CCGGCGGGCAGTTTCACCATCGGGGGCGACCCAGTCGGCCCGCCCGCCACGCCCGGATTGGCTGCGGACGGCGACATCGCGCTGCTTCTCCACACTTCCGGCACCACCTCGCGTCCGAAGCTGGTGCCATTAAGCCATGCCAATCTTGCCGCCTCGGCCGAGCATATCGGCGCGACGCTCGGCCTGACATCGGCCGATCGCTGCCTCAACATCATGCCGCTCTTCCACATTCACGGGCTGATCGCGGCGGTGCTGTCCTCGCTCGCCGCTGGCGGCAGCGTCTTCTGCACGCCGGGCTTCAATGCGCTGCGCTTCTTCCACTGGCTGGGCGAGGCAAAGCCGAGCTGGTACACGGCGGTGCCGACCATGCACCAGGCGATCCTGCCGCGCGCGGCGCGCAACGCGGATACTCTCGCGGCGACACCATTGCGTTTCATCCGTTCGTCCTCGGCGTCCTTGCCGGCGCAGGTGATGGCCGAACTGGAGGCGACCTTCGGCTGCCCGGTGATCGAATCCTACGGCATGACCGAAGCCGCGCACCAGATGGCCTCCAACCGGCTGCCGCCCGGCCAGCGCAAGCCGGGCAGCGTCGGCGCCGCAGCCGGGCCAGACGTGGCGGTCATGGCGCCGGACGGGCAGTTGCTGAAACCGGGCCAAACCGGCGAGATCGTCATTCGCGGACCCAATGTGACGGCCGGCTACGAGAAGAACCCCGACGCCAATGCGAGTGCTTTCGCCCATGGCTGGTTCCACACCGGCGATCAGGGTGTGCTCGACGAGGATGGCTATCTGCGCGTTACCGGCCGGCTGAAGGAGATCATCAACCGCGGCGGCGAGAAGATCTCGCCGCTGGAAGTCGACGGCGTGCTGATGGATCACCCGGCGGTTGCGCAGGTCGTCACCTTCGCCATGCCGCACGACAAGCTGGGCGAGGAGGTGGCCGTGGCGATCGTGCTGCGCGAGGGGCAGAGCGCCAGCGAGTCCGACATTCGCGGCTTTGCCGCGGCGCGCCTCGCCGATTTCAAGGTGCCGCGCAAGGTGGTGATCCTCGACGAGATCCCCAAGGGCGCGACCGGCAAGCTGCAGCGCATCGGCCTCGCCGCAAAACTCGGGCTCGGCTGATGCGCGTCACCGTTTTCGGCGCCGGCGCCATCGGCGGCTATCTCGCCGCCAAGCTGGCGATCGCGGGCTCGGTCGACCTGTCGGTCGTGGCGCGCGGGGCGCATCTCGAGGCCATCAAGGCCGATGGCCTCAGGCTGATCGAGGGCGAGAGCGAGATTGCCGCGCCAGTGAGGGCGGCCGCCCGCGCGGAAGAGCTCGGCGTGCAGGACTATGTCGTGCTGGCGCTGAAGGCCCATTCGCTGGCGCCGGCGCTCGACCAGCTCGCACCGCTGCTTGGGCCGGAGACAGCGGTGGTCACCATGCAGAACGGCGTGCCCTGGTGGTACTTCTACAAGGCCGGCGGCGCGCTCGAAGGCACGCGCATCCAGGCGGTCGATCCCGGCGGCACGATCTGGCAGCGCATCGGCCCGCAGCGCGTCATCGGCTCCGTCGTCTATCCCGCCGCGGAGGTCGATGCCCCCGGCCTGATCCGCCATGTCGAGGGTACGCGGTTCTCGCTTGGCGAGCCGTCCGGCGAAAAGAGCGAGCGCGTAAACGCGCTGGCGCGCGAGATGGTCAAAGCCGGACTGCAGGCGCCGGTGCGCGAGGACATCCGCTCGGAGATCTGGATAAAACTCTGGGGCAATCTGTCCTTCAATCCGATCTCGGCGCTGACCGGCAGCACGCTCGCGGCCATCGTCGCCGACGAGGGAACGCGAACGCTTGCCCGCGCCATGATGCTGGAGGCGCAAGCGATCGGCGAAAGCCTCGGCGTCCGCTTTCCGATCCCCGTCGACAAGCGCATCAAGGGCGCCGGCGATGTCGGCGAGCACAAGACCTCGATGCTGCAGGACTTGGAACGCGGCCGTCCGATGGAAATCGACGCTCTGGTGAGCGCGGTGCAGGAACTCGGCCGCTTGACCGGCCAGCCGACGCCGACCATCGACAGTGTGCTGGCGCTGGTGCGGCGCCTTGCCATCGAGCGCGGGTGTTATTCGCCGTTGTAGCTGGCAGGGTGGACGGCGACAACGATGCCTTGGCCACGATGTGAGCATGTTGCCGCGGCGAGCCGGTCTCGCTCATCCTGACATGAATTGTCACCTGTCGACCGGGTCAACGGTGGCAGCCGAGCAATCGACCCCCTACCTGCGAGTGGTCTGAACAGGAGGAAGTCATGACCACTGCCGAAATTGCCAAGGATTTCACGGAGCTCCTCAAGCAGGGCGACAGCCACAGCGCTGCCGCGAGGTACAATGCCGACGACATCGTCAGCTATGAGGCCATGGAAGGGCCGATGGCCGTTTGCAACGGCAAGGAAGCCGTCAAGCAGAAGGGCGAGTGGTGGGAAGCGAACCATGAGGTTCACGGCGGCTCGGTCGACGGCCCCTATGTCAATGGCGACCAGTTCGCGCTGCGCTTCAAGTTCGACATAACGCCCAAATCCACCGGCGAGCGCGTCACCATGGATGAGGTCGGCCTCTACACGGTCAAGAACGGCAAGATCAGCGAAGAGCGTTTTTACTACTAGCCGGGCCACTCCCGCTCGCTGCGTTTTGTCGTTATCTCACGCGGCCGGGGCGAAGCGCTCCGGCCGCCGTTTGAGGGCGAGACCTCAAATCGTCTTTGCATAGTCCGCAAGCTGGTCGGCCACCGTGCCCCAGCCATCGAAGAAGCCCATCTCTTCATGGCTGTCGCGCGTCGCCTCGTCGCGGTGGATGGCGGTGGCGGTATAGCGTGTCCCTTTGCCTTCTTGTGTCAGTGCGATAACCGCGGTGATGAAAGGCTTGCCCGACGGCCGGTAGCCGGGCAGCAGCGCGTCCGTCCACACCAGCCGCTCGTTCGGCACGATCTCGAGATAGCAGCAATGGCGGTCGTTGACCTCCTTGCCGTCGGGCGACTGCATGCGGGTGCGAAACAAGCCGCCGGGCCGAAGGTCGATCTCGCAATCGGTGATGATCCACGGCTTCGGCGTGAACCATTGCTTGACGTGCTCTGGCATCGTCCAGGCGCGCCAAAGCAGTTCGCGCGGCGCGTCGAGGACGCGTTCCAGTGTCAGGTCCAGCCTCGGATCGAACTTGAATGGATAGCTCATTTTTCTTTCTCCTTAAGCGACATGACATAGGCATCGAACTGGTCGAGTCGGCTCTCCCAGAGCGCGCGCTGTTCGGCCAGCCAGTTCTCCGCGAGCGCCAGCGGCTCGGGTGAAAGCCGGTAGGTCCTGACGCGCCCGGCTTTCTCCGAACGGACAAGTCCACAGCCTTCCAGCACCTTGAGGTGCTCGACGAAGGACGGCAGCGCCATGTCGAACGGCTCCGCCAGCTCACTGACCGAGGCAGGGCTCCTGCCCAGCCGCTCCACCACGAGGCGGCGCGTCGGATCGGCGAGCGCGCGAAAAATGCCGTCGATCGGCGGCACGCTTTCGCTGACGGTCTGCGGGCTCATGGTTGGTTCTCCTCGGTCGCTGCTCATTGGCAATTACTTAGGAAAAAACCTAAGTATTGGCAAGACCAAAAATCGAGGCGCGGATGGTTGGCAAAGCGGGCAGGGCCGGCCTACGGTTCCGTCGGATTCGTAAATCCGTCAGTTCAAGAGGCCTGTTTTGACGATCACCATGTATGGCATCACCAACTGCGACACGATCAAGAAGGCGCGCGTCTGGCTGGAAAGCCGCGACGTTCCCTACCGCTTCCACGACTACCGGGCCGAGGGCATCGAGGGGGAGAGGCTGAACGGCTGGGTCGGAAAGGTCGGCTGGGAAAAACTGCTCAACAAGGGGAGCACGACTTTTCGCGAACTGCCGGGCGAGGAGAAGGGTGCGCTCGACGAGAAGAAGGCGAAGAAGCTGATGCTCGCCAAGCCGACGATGATCAAGCGACCGGTGCTGGAGGTTGGAGAGCGCATCCTGGTTGGATTCAAGCCGGAGGCTTATGAGGAGGTGGTTGGCGGGAAATAAGGGGCCATCTCGTACGCAGCAATCCTTCGCGCCCCCCTCTGTCCTGCCGGACATCTCCCCCTCGAGGGGGAGATTGGCAGCTTTGGCGCGTCGCTCATTCCTGCGACGTTGGCGATTTGGCGAAAGCCGGCGCGAAAGCTGATCTCCCCCCTTGAGGGGGAGATGGCCGGCTGGCCAGAGAGGGGGGCGAAGGAACTCGACGTCATTTATGCTTGGGCTTGCAAATACTCCGCCAGCGCCACCGCATTGTTGTGTGCCTCATCATGTGCGCCATAGAGCAGCGTCACCTTGCCTTTGCCGAGCAATGCGCGCAGCTGGGCCATCGCCTCGCCATTCCCATCCAGTTCCGCCGAATACCGCTTCCGAAACTCCGCCCAGCGCTCCGTCTCGTGCCCGAACCATTTGCGCAGTTCGTCGCTCGGGGCGATCTCCTTCAGCCATAGCGTCAGCGCGGCATCCGTCTTGGCGATGCCGCGCGGCCAGATGCGGTCGACCAGCACCCGTTGGCCGTCCGCTTTCGCCGGCGCTTCATAGATGCGCTTCACCGCTATGTCGAAGGCCATCACACCCTCAAAGCGAACCCCCTCAGGCCCATTCGCCCTTACGCATCACCGGCACGCGGCTGCCGTCCTTGCCGAGACCGTCGATGTCGATCTTGTCCGAGCCGATCATCCAGTCGATGTGAATAAAGCTTTTGTTGCCGCCGCGCGCGGCGATCTCGTCCTGGCTGAGCGAGGCGCCGTCGACGAAGCACTTCGAATAGCACTGGCCGAGCGCGATATGGCAGGCGGCGTTCTCGTCGAACAGCGTGTTGAAGAACAGCAATCCGCTCTTCGAGATCGGCGAGGAATGCGGCACCAGCGCCACTTCGCCGAGGCGGCGCGCGCCTTCGTCGGTGTCGAGCACCTTCTTCAGCACGTCCTCGCCCTTGGAAGCCTTGGCCTCGACGATCCGGCCTTCCTCGAAGCGCACTGAGATCTCGTCGATCAGCGTGCCCTGGTAGGAAAGCGGCTTGGTCGACGAGACGTGGCCCGAGACCCGCCTTGCATGCGGCGTCGTGAACACCTCCTCGGTCGGGATGTTCGGGTTGCAGGTGACGCCGTTCTTGGCCGTCGAGGCGCCGCCCATCCATTCATGGCCTTCGGCCAGCCCGACCGTCAGGTCGGTGCCCGGCCCGGTGAAATGCAGCGCATGGAATTTATGGCCGTTCAGCCATTTCGTGCGCTCGGCCAACGCGGCGTTGTGCGCCTTCCAGTTGGCGATCGGGTCTTCGACGTCGACCCGCGAGGCCGAGAAGATCGCGTCGGCGAGCTTGGCCACCGCAACGTCGTCGGCATCGCCCGGAAACACCTGCTTGGCCCAGGCAAGGTCCGGATAGGCGATAATGTTCCAGTTGATGTCGAAGCCGGTGATCTTCTCCAGCGCCGGCTGGTAGGCCATCGAGTTCGCCTTGTTGGCGCGCGCCACCTTGGCCGGATCCTGCGCCGACAGGAGCGACGGATCCTCGCCGCGCACAGCAAGCCGCGCCGCGTTGTTGGCAAAGGCTTTCGCCATGCCTTCATAGAGCCAGCCGGCGGCACGATCGAAGCCGGCGTCAGCGCCATAGCGGAAGTGCGCCAGCGTGATCTCGTCATCATTGAAGATCGGCGTCACCAACCCGGCGCCGGCCTTGTAGGCATGCTCGACGATGCGCCGCGTCAAGGGCAGGGCCGCGATCGACGACGTCACCACAAGGTCCTGTCCCGGCTGCAGCTGCAGCCCGACCTTGATGGCGACCTCGGCCAGCCTGTCGAGCTTCACCGGGTCGATGGTTGCTGCAACGCCGCGCGAATGTGTGGTCATGATCCTGCCTGCCGTGATTGTGAGGTCTGGTCCTAGAGACTGTTTGGAAATTTCCACTCTGGCGGCCATCTGATGGCGTTTTCTGCGCTTCCGTTGCTCACGGACGAATGTCCGCTGCGCTACCGTTCTCGAATCCACCACCATATGACTCGCCGGAGCGAATTTCGAAACAGTCTCTTACATAGACCGGCAGGGCTGGCCTTTCCACAGGGATCGACTGGGTCAGGCGGCGCTGTCGAGCGTCCGGAACTTTGCCATGGTCGCCTCGATCTCCTCGCGGATCCAGGCCTTGAAGTCGCGCACCTTGCGGCTCTCGCCTTTTGTGGCAGAGGTCACCATCCAGTAGCCCAGCCCGCTCTCGGCGCGCACGCCGAATGGCGCGACCAGCCGGCCGTCGGCCAGCGCGTCGGCGGTCAGCAACTGCCAGGCGAGCATGACGCCATGGCCGGCGATCGCCGATTCCAGGCAGAGCATGGGATCGGTGAAACGTGCCCCCTTCAGAAAGGTGACCGGCGAGACGCCGGCCGCCGCGAACCAGCTGTCCCAACTGATCATCGAGCGCTCGTCGGTGATCGCGCAGGTCTGCGCCAGATCCTCGATCGAGTGCAGTCTGGCCGCGATCGACGGCGTGCAGACCGGGAACACCTCTTGCGCCAGAAGCAGTTCCGCGCGCACGCCCGGCCATTTGCCGTCGCCCATCCGGATGCCGACATCGATGTCGGAATGGTCGAGATCGGCGACCCGACCCGAGGCGTCGATGCGCAACAGTACGTTCGGATGCCGGGCGAAATGCCGGGACAACCTCGGCAGCAGCCACTTCGAGGCGAAGGCCGGCGCTACCGAAACAACCAGCGTGCATTGGCTGGCCTCGTCGGCCATCGCCACGGCCTGCGCCAGCTCGCGAAAGCCCGCCCCAAGCCTTGCCGTGAACAGCGCGCCGAACTCCGTTGGAACAAGGCCGCCCGGCGTGCGTTCGAACAGCGCCTGGCCGAGCTGCTTTTCCGTGCGCTTGATCTGTTGGCTGACGGCGCTGGCCGAGACGTTGAGCTCGCCGGCCGCCGCCGCGAGCGAGCCGAGCCGGGCGACGGTTTCCACGGCACGCAGGCCGTTCAGATGGACGCGGTTCAACAGGCTCATACAGTTTTTCTAAACTGACATGGCGGAAATCTCAATTGAAACGCATGGCGTGGATACAGATTCTATAGGGGTCAACGCGAATTCGAGGCGAAACCATGAAGATTTTGTCATTGCTCAATGGTCTGGTCGTCGCTGGCGGAGGGCAGGGCGCCCGATACGAAAGCGAGATCGCGAGATGGGTGGCCGATCCATTGGCGCATCCGGTGCTGGACACGATGTCGGAGCGCGAACTGGGAGACATGCCGTTTCGGCTAACGGCGCGGCGTACGTCCTATGAGACGGGGCAGGCGGGCTGCCGCTAACTCGGCGGCCGATAGCCGGGCACGGCCGACGGTCGCTGGCCCAACGCAACCGCATTGTCTTGCTGTCCTGCGCACCTATTGTGCGCTGCGATGAAAACCGCCTCGCCATCGCCCTCGCGTCTCGCTGTGGCCGGCATGCTGGCCATGGCTGTCGCCATGGGCATCGGCCGTTTCGTCTACACGCCGATCCTGCCGGGCATGATGGAGGAACTGCATCTGTCGCCGGCTGACGCCGGCTGGATCGCCTCGGCCAACTATCTAGGCTATCTCGCCGGCGCCTTTGCCGCCGCCGGCGGCTGGGCGCATGGCCGCGAACGCATGCTGATGTTTGCCGGCCTCGCCGCCAGCGCCGTCCTTGCCGCCCTGATGGGCTTCGGCGAGACGATCGCGGCCTTTCTCGTCATCCGCTTTCTTGCCGGCCTCGCCAGCGCCTTTGTGATGGTCTTCATGGCCTCGATCGTCTTCAGCCATCTTGCCGCGGCGGATCGAAGTGATCTGCAGGCGCTGCATTTCGGCGGTGTCGGTTTGGGCATCGCCGCTTCCTCGGCATTGATGGCTGTTCTCGTCACGGTTCATGCCGGTTGGGCGGCGGGCTGGCTGTGGGCGGCGGCGATCTCCGCTTTGGGTCTCGCCGTCGTTGCCCTGCTTGCTGGCTCCGCCACGATCATCAATGGCGCCGAAGACCGCGAGCCGGCGCTGCCGAAGGACCGCTCAATGCTGAAGATGATCGTTGCCTATGGCCTGTTCGGTTTCGGCTATGTGGTGACAGCGACCTTCCTCGTCGCCATTGTGCGCCAGAGCGGCGGCGGGCGCGTGTTCGAGGCCATGGTCTGGATGGTCACCGGGCTCGCCGGTTTTCCGTCCGTCTGGCTGTGGCAGAAGGTCGCCGGAAGGTCCGGTCTTTACCCAGCCTACGTGCTCGCTTGTCTCCTCGAGGTGGTCGGCGTCGCCGCAAGCGTCGTTGTCGGCGGCTATGCCGGTCCGCTGCTGGCTGGCGTTCTGCTTGGCGGCACCTTCGTCGCCATCACCGCGCTCGGTCTGCAGGCGGCAAGGCAGCTCGCGCCCCGGTCGCCGCGCCGCATCTTCGCGCTGATGACCGCCGCCTTCGGCGTTGGCCAGATCATCGGCCCGATCGCTGCCGGCATGCTGGCGCAGGCCTCCGGCAACTATGTCTCAGCCTCGATCGTGGCAGCCATCGTCCTGCTCGTCTCCGCCGTCATCGCCTGGTCGGCTGCGCCAAAATCGCCATGATTTGTGGTCTTGCTCCGTAGCGGGCATCGGGCACGGGCATTTTCTTTCGCCCTAATGTGTGACCTTATGCCCGCCGAGCAGAAACCCGCTGATTTGCGCACAGACCGAGGAACCCGCCACAGTGTTCGTATCCTTCTTCCCGCAGCCGAAGCTGTTTTTCACCTCGGCCGCCCTTTGGAGTCTCGTGGGGATTCTGTTCTGGTTTTTCGGTGGTCAGCAGTTGGGCGCCGCCATCGGTCTGCCGCCTGCCGCTCCTGACGCCCCACCGATCCTCGGCGTGCCGATGTTCTGGTCGGCGCCTTTCCTGTGGTTCTACATCTATTTCGCCGTGATGCTGGCCGCCTTCTATCTGTTTTGGCGCTTCTACTCGCCCCACCCCTGGCAGAATTGGTCCATCCTGGTTTCCGCGTTCATTCTCTTCTCGACCTACATAAACGTGCAGATCTATGTGGCGCTGAACAACTGGCGCGGGCCGTTTTTCGATCTTTTCCAAAAGGCGATTAGTGCACCAGGCACGGTGAGCGCGGCGGAACTCTACAGCCTGTTCGGGATCTACGCCCTGATTGGCCTGATGTTCATCTCGCTCTACGTCGTGACGAAATTCGTCGTCAGCCACTACATTTTCCGCTGGCGCACGGCGATGAACGATTTCTATGCACAGAACTGGTCGAGACTGCGGCACATTGAAGGCGCTTCGCAGCGCGTTCAGGAAGACACGATGCGGTTCTCCACCTCCATGGAGCAATTGGGTGTCGCTTTCGCCGATTCGCTGCTGACACTTATCGCCTTCCTGCCGGTGCTCGACGCCCTCTCGGCACACATAACCGAACTGCCGCTGATCGGGCCCATTCCTCATTCTCTGGTGATCGTCGCGTTGGTCTGGTCGTTGTTCGGCACCATTTTGCTGGCCGTAGCCGGCGTCAAGCTGCCGGGCATGGAATTCCGCAACCAGCGTGTCGAAGCTGCTTACCGAAAGGAACTCGTCTATGGCGAGGACGATCCGAACCGGGCCTCGCCGCCTGCTTTGACCGAGTTGTTTCAAAACGTGCGGCGCACCTACTTCCGCTATTACTTCCATTATGCCTATTTCAATGTCTTCCGGGCTGGCTTCGGCCAAGCAGACGCCATCTTCTCCAGTGTTATCCTGATTCCGACCATCGCAGCCGGCAAGATCACATTGGGCATCTGGCAGCAGATCAGCACGGCCTTCGGCCAGGTTTCCAGTTCGTTCCAGTATCTGGTCAGCGCCTGGCCGCAGATTGTTGAGCTGATCTCGATCTACAAGCGCCTGCGTGCCTTCGAGGCGACGCTGTATGGCGAGCCGCTGCCGGACATCGATCAGCGTTACCTCGCCAAGCATGGCGTGGAGGATCCGACCTGAACCAGACCAGGCCGTGGGCGGTTCAGCCGCCCACAATTGCCTGCCGTTCGCCGGCGCGCTGGCGCGCGACATAGTCGCGGAAGCTGATGCACTCGACCTGCCGCATGACGCAGACTTCGCCGGCAAAGCGCTCCAGCGCATCCCAATAGGCGCCGCCGTTCATCTGCGTGAAATGGAAGCCGAGCTCCAGCGGGATGCGCTTGCCCTGATATTGCGCATCGAAGGCGGCGCGGAAGGCGTGGTAGGTCCGCTCCGTGAACTCCGCCGCCATGCTCGGCCGCTCGAAGCCGCCGGAATGGCGGACATAGAGATTGTAGTCCATGGCGATCACCGGTCTCGACTTCGGCCCTTCCGGAATCTGCGGCAGTGAAAAGCGCGTGGTGCCGCCTTTCTCCGGCGGCACGGCAGGGCCTTGCGAGACGCCGCTGGCGTCGAACTGGAAGCCAGCTTGCGGCAGCGCCTCATAGAGTGCCTTGTTCGCCGAAAGGTACGGCGCGCGAAAACCGATCACGGCATGCCGCGCGAAATCGCGCCAGCCGGCCGGCTCGGGCGCGATGCCGTTGATCGAATAGGCGTTCTCCAGGATGTGCTCGAACGAGGCGAATTCGGCGAGCCAGTCGGCCTTGCTCCAACCCTTGCCGTCGAAATGGCCGCAGCCATGGCTGGCAATGTCATGGCCTTCCGACGCGGCCAGCCCGACCTGTTCCAGCCGCTCAGTCACTTCCTGTTTCGAGGCGGCAAAGCCGATATTCGATTTGCCGGCGCCCTTGCCGGGTCCCGTGTAGTCCTTGCGCGTTTCCTGCGAGAGCAGGAAGACACAGGAGAGAAAATACGTGAAATGCGCGCCGGTGCGTTGCGCCAGGGCACGGCTGCGTTGCCATTGCGAGATTTCGCGGGCGCTGTCGAAGGAGATGATGACGATCTGCTTCGGTTTGGCCGATTGCGGTGGCACGGGCGGATCGGCGAAAGCCGGGCCGGCCACGGCGAGCGCGGCTAGGGAGAACGCAACAGCAGGGAATAGGCGGGGCATCGGCACGGGTCTGGACATCGGGACGGTCGGTGACCGGCTAGCGGCGAAATGTGGCGTGGGTACGATCAGCTCTCGGGAGCACTCTTTACCGTGCCTGATCCGTGATCCCGCCGATTTTCCTGGCGCACCCCTTCCATGCCGACAAAATTTCGCTAAAACGCGGGCTCAAGAAGCGCCCCGTGTGGGCAGCAATGGTTTTGATTGATGTCTGACGACAGTTTTATCCGCGAAGTCAACGAAGAGATTCGTCGCGAACAGGCGCAGGCGCTGTGGGACCGCTTTGGTCCGGCGCTGCTTGGCCTTGCCATCCTGGTCGTGCTCGGCACCGCCGCCGTCGCCGGCTACCGTTACTGGGACGAGAGCCGCGCCAACCGCTCGGGCGACGCTTTCTCGCAGGCGCTGAAGCTTGCCAATGACGGCAAGGGCGACGAGGCGCTGGCCGCTCTCGATCAGCTCCAGAAGGACGGCTACGGCGCCTATCCGCTGCTTGCCCGCATGCGCGCCGCGACCGTCAAGGCCGACAAGGGCGATGTCGCCGCCGCCGTCAAGGATTTCGACGACGTTGCCGCCGACGCCGCCATCCCGCAGGCCATCCGCGACATGGCGCGCCTGAGGGCGGCGCTGCTGCTGGTCGACAGCGGCTCCTTCGCCGACGTCTCCAGCCGCGTCGAGGCCCTCACCGCCGATACAAACACGCTGCGCCACACCGCGCGCGAAGCGCTCGGCCTTGCCGCCTGGAAGGAAGGCAAGACGGCGGACGCGCTGAAACTGTTCGACCAGATCGCTTCGGATGACGGCGCCCCGCGCAATGCGCGCCAGCGGGCGACCTTGATGTCCGAACTGATCCGCGGGTCGGGCAACGCGTCGTGATCCCGGATGGGCTTCAAAGTCGCCATCATCGGCCGGCCTAACGTCGGCAAATCGACTCTTTTCAATCGGCTGGTGGGAAAGAAGCTGGCGCTTGTCGACGACACGCCGGGTGTCACCCGCGACCGCCGCGTCCACGCCGCCAAGCTCTACGATCTTTTCTTCGATGTCATCGATACCGCCGGCTTCGAGGATGCGGCCGCCTCGACGCTGCCCGGCCGCATGCGCCAGCAGACCGAGATCGCCATCCGCGAGGCGGACCTGATCTTCTTCACCATCGACGCCAAGTCCGGCCTGCTGCCCGACGACCGCACCTTTGCCGAGGTCGTGCGCAAATCCGGCAAGCCGGTGGTGCTGGTCGCCAACAAGGCCGAGGCGAAGGGCGCCCAGGGCGGCATGCTGGAGGCCTGGGAGCTTGGCCTCGGCCTTGTTGGCGACCAGCACCACCGGCT
>NZ_RZOJ01000156.1:0-12308 GCF_003998845.1 Mesorhizobium sp. M4A.F.Ca.ET.022.05.2.1
TGACCGAGAACGCCCAGTTCGCCATGCCGGAGGTCGGCATCGGCTTCTTCCCCGATGTCGGTGCGAGCCACCTACTGCCGGACCTCGGCGGCAGTTTCGGCATGTATCTGGCGCTGACCGGAACCCGGATTCGCCACGGCGACGCGCTGTGGTCGGGGCTTGCCACCCACACCATCAAGGCCGAGGACCAGGCCGGCTTCCTCGACCGGCTCTGCGCCACCGGCGACCCGGAATCGGTGCTGCGCAGCTTTTTCGTCCCGGCAAGGCGTGAGACGGACCGGTTGGTGCTGGAAGCGATCGCCCGCCATTTCGCGCAACCGTCTTTGTCCGATATCATCGCCAGCCTCGATCGGGCCGCAACCTCCGACGAGTTTGCCGCAACGACGCTCGCGACGATCAGGACGCGCTCGCCGACCAGCCTGCACGTGGCCTGGCGCCAGATCAGCGCCGGGCTGACCATGTCGATGGACGCGTGCATGAAGATGGAGTTCCGCATCCTCAACCGCATGCTGGCCGGTCACGACTTCTACGAAGGCATCCGCGCCGCCATCATCGACAAGGGCTCGACTCCGCGCTGGCGCCCGGCCAGTCTCGACGCGGTGAGCTTCGCCGATGTCGATGCCTATTTCGCGCCCCTCGGCGAGCGGGAGCTCGACCTGTGAGCGAAGTCACCTCCAGGCGCGTCGTGCTGCAGCCCTCGACAACCGAGATCATTTTCGCCTGGTTCCAGCGCGTCATCGCCGGCTACTGCCTGCTGTTTGGCATCCTCTACTGGATCCGGCTGATCGGCTTCTACCCGGGCGCGCTCTGGCGCTTCGACCTGATGCCGGTGCATTGGCAGGTAGCGGCGGTGATGCTCGCCGTGTTCTTTCCCTTCGCCGCCGCGGGCCTGTGGATGCTGGCCTCCTGGGGGCCGGTGATCTGGTTCATCTGCGCGGCGACCGAGATCGTCATGTATGCCGGCTTTCCCGATCTGTTCGGCCATCGGCCGCTGATCATCGCCTCGCACGCCACGGTGGCGGTGCTCTACATTATCTTCCGGGTTGCGATCTGGCTGCAGAAGCTGCGGGCCCGGCGGTAGATCGCCCGTCGCCGCGGCCCGATCCCGGCATGCCGATTCCCGTCCGAAACCGGTGGCTAAATCTTTAGGTTAATTATCCTTGCTGGGGTGACCGTTCGTTAAGCCTCTTTCGAAACCTCTTACCGGTAAGCTCTTGTTAGCCTTGGCGTTTAAGTCGAATTTTATGAGTATTCGATAGTGTCGCGATCAAGGTGAAAAACAAAAAAATCACCGGGCGACAAACGAGAGGCAAAGACAATGATCAATTCGCGTCCGGCGGCGAAGACCGCCACCGTATCCGACGACCGCCGCGAGGCGATCCGTTCGCTTTACATGGAATCGCTGCAGCTGGTGGAGCGCCTGCACCGCCGCCTGCTTGACGTAATCAAGGATGAGTTCGACCGCAACGGCCGTTCCGACATCAACGCCATCCAGGCGCTGCTGCTCTTCAACATCGGCAATTCGGAGCTGACCGCCGGCGAACTGCGCTCGCGTGGCTACTATCTCGGCTCGAATGTCTCCTACAACCTGAAGAAGCTGGTCGACCTCGGCTTCATCAACCACCAGCGCTCGCGCATCGACCGTCGTTCGGTCCGCGTCTCGTTGACTCCGAAGGGCAACGAGGTGGCTGAGGTGGTCGCCGGCCTCTACGAGCGCCATGTCGGCTCGATCGAGCAGGTCGGCGGCATCAACACCGACGAGTTCAAGCAGATGAACCGCGCGCTGCAGCGGCTGGACCGCTTCTGGAACGACACGATCGCCTACCGGATGTAAGTGCGCATCCACGCCGAGGGATAGAAGCCGCGCCGCAGAAGCGCGGGCAGGGGATACAGTCGGGGACCGGTGTCGAAAGGCGCCGGTTCCTTTTCCTTTTCGCGATGCAAAGGGACCTTCCGGATGCGCCGCGCCCATCGGCAGGGCGTCTGCCCTGTTTGCTTTCGCTGCAGCACTGCCTAATGTCGCTTCCTGGCGAGGGAGCGAACATGGACCTGAAAAACCGTTCAAAGATCTGCTGGGTTGCCGCGGTGCTTCTGTTGATTTCGACCGCGGCTTCCGCCGAGGAGTGGTGGAAGGATTCTTTCGCCGCCGAAGGCAGCGCCCCATGCGACAACAACGATACGATCGTGACATTCACCGACAAGGCGGTGGAGATGTGGGAAGTCGGCTGCTCGCTGGAGAGGGTTCAGAAGATCAAGGGCCTCGATGCGATCGTTCTGGACATGACCTGTTCGGACGGTGAAACCACGGAAACGAGACGCGAGCTGCTGCTCAAGCTGCACGACAACAAGGTCATGCGTTATCCTCGACAAGAGGTGTTGCAGCGATGTTCGGAATTGAAGGCGCGGCCAGCTCAGGCTCCGAAGGTCGATACTTCGCCCTGAGGGGCAACGCTCCCTGCAACGCCCATCGGTACGCAGGGCGTAGTCGGGCGCGCTGCTGTTGAGATTGGGACGAGGGCCGCTTCAGGTCAGATGCTTGGATTGTCCCATGGGTGCCAAAAAAGCACCGGTCCCTTGCTTTCATCGCCTCGCCGGAAGCAAATCGCGGGCCAAGGCCACGTTGCCGCCATAATCGCGGTGAAAGCGAGAATGCGGATGATGCTGCGGCCGCAGGCTTGCCTTCATCCGGAAGTTGCGTCACGCCGCGTGTTTCACGCTGAAGTGACACCGGCTATGGTTGGCTAATTGTTAAGATTGCCAACCATAAAGTGCGGGCGGGATCGCCCAACGATCAACGCAGCAGTGACCAGATTACTTAGAGAACGTCCATGAGAACCAGCCGCCGTTTCTTCCTTTCCGGAGCCTCCGCGCTTGCCGCGGCCATGGTTGCCAACAGCGCCAGCGCGCAGGACGTGATCGGGGACATCCTGAAATCTTCGGCCCGCGGCAATTGGGACGACCAGTTCGACGCCCGCGCCAGCGAGGGCGGCAAGGTGGCCTCGACGCTGCCGATCTTCAGCCTGCAGACCGTCGCCTTCACCGAGCAGGCCGTGGCGCAGTACCAGACCATCGCCGGCCAGGGTGGCTGGGAGCAGGTGCCCGCGACCAAGAAGCTGCAGCTCGGCGTCGAGGATCCAGATGTGGTGCCGCTGCGCAAGCGGCTGATGATCTCGGGCGATCTGTCGCAGAGCGCCGGCATCTCGACCTCGTTCGATTCCTACGTCGACGCCGCCGTCAAGCGCTTCCAGCTTCGCCACGGCCTGCCGGCCGACGGCGCCATGGGCAAATACACCTACACCGCGATGAATGTTTCGGCGCAGATCCGGCTTGGCCAGCTGCAGACCAACCTGCAGCGTCTGCGCGAAAAGGCAGGCACGCTGGGCAACCGTTACGTGCTGGTCGACATTCCGGCGGCCCAGATCGAGGCAGTCGAGAACGACCGCGTCGTGCTGCGCCACACCGCGATCGTCGGCAAGATCGACCGCCAGACGCCGATCGTGAATTCCAAGATCAACGAGATCATCGTCAATCCCTACTGGAATGCCCCGGTTTCGATCGTGCGCAAGGATATCATTCCGCTGATGCGCAAGGATCCCAACTACCTCAAGGACAGCCACATCCGCCTGTTCGCGCCGGATGGCAGCGAGGTCGATCCAATGACGGTCGACTGGTCGACGGACGACGCCGAGAAGTACCGCTTCCGCCAGGATCCGGGCGCCGGCAACGCCATGGCCTCGGTCAAGATCAATTTCCCCAGCCCGGATGGCGTCTATATGCACGACACGCCGCAGCAGAGCCTGTTCGGCAAGCTGATGCGCTTCGATTCCTCGGGCTGCGTGCGCGTCCAGAACGTGCGCGACCTCGTCACCTGGATTCTGCGCGACACGCCCGGCTGGGACCGCCAGCATTTCGAGGCGACGATCAAGACCGGCGAGAACACCCCGGTTCAGGTGACCAATCCGGTGCCGGTACACTTCCTCTACCTGTCGGCCTGGTCGACGGGACCAGGCGTCGTGCAGTTCCGCGACGACATTTACGGTCTCGACGGCAACGACGCGCTGCAGATCACGTCTTCGCTATAAGCAATTGATATATTTCCAGAAAAGGCCGCCTCTAGGGCGGCCTTTTTGCTTTCCACGTTCCGTCAGCTAGTTTTCGTCGCGACTGGACGGCACGGCCTGCTTTGCGCATGGTCGGGCATATTCGGAATCGCCGCCATGCATGTCGCCGTCTTCATCCTGGTCGTGCTCGTGTTCGTCGCGCTTTCCGGCGCGTTGGTTCGGCTGGTGCGCCTGCCGCTGCCGGTGCTGCAGATCGCCATCGGTGCGGCCCTTGCCTGGCCGGCGCGCGGCCTGCATGTCGAGATCGACCCGGAGCTGTTCCTCCTGGTGTTCATCCCGCCGCTCCTGTTCGGCGATGCCGTGGCCGCGCCCAAGCGCGAGCTTCTGGCGCTGCGCGGGCCGATCCTCGACCTTGCCGTCGGGCTGGTCTTCTTCACCATCGTCGGCTTCGGCTATGCCTTGCACTGGCTGGTGCCGAGCATCCCGCTGGTTGTTGCCTTCGCGCTCGCCGCCGTTCTGTCGCCGACCGATGCGGTCGCCGTGTCCTCCATCGTCGACAGGAACGTGGTTCCGGCGCGGCTGATGCACATTCTGGAGGGCGAGTCGCTGCTCAACGACGCGTCCGGCCTGGTCATGTTCCGCTTCGCCGTGGCAGCGGCGCTGACCGGCAGCTTCTCGCTGGCCGCCGCATCCCTGACTTTCCTCTATGCGGTCGCCGCCGGCATCCTGGCCGGCGTGGCGGCGCTGATCGTCGCCGCCAAGACGCTGCAGTTGCTCAACCGCATCGGCGGCGTGCCCTCCGAGGCGCAGGTGCTAGTGATGATCCTGATGCCCTTCATCGCCTATCTCATCGCTGAGCACGCCGAGGCCTCCGGCATCCTGGCGGCGGTCACCGCCGGCCTGCTCACCGGCGGCTCCGGGCTTTTCCGCTACCTCGGCGTCTCGGCGCGCATGCAGGCCATGTCGCTGTGGACGACGCTGTCCTTCATCTTCAACGGCGCGCTCTTCATCCTGCTTGGCCTGCAGCTTCCGGACATCGTCCGCAACGTGCCGCCGGAGCTTTCCAGCAGGCATTGGCTGATCGAGCCCGTGGCCACGGTGCTGATCCTGACGCTTTGCCTGATCGGCCTGCGGTTCCTGTGGATCTGGGTCGGCGACATCGCGCAGCGCGTCGCGGCGCGCTTCGGCAAGCATAGGGCCGAGCCGTTCGGGCTGCGCGTGCGGCTCGCCGGTTCCGTCGCCGGCGTGCGCGGCGCCATCACGCTGGCCGGCATCCTGTCGCTGCCGCTCGCCATGGCCGACGGTTCGCCCTTTCCTGCGCGCGACGTCGTCATCTTCCTCGCCGCCGGCGTCATCATCTGTTCGCTCACGATCGCCAGCCTCGCCTTGCCGAAGATCGCGCGTGGGCTGGTCGAGCCGGGCGAGGATCCTGGCGCCGCCGAGGAACGCCGGGCGCGCGTCGGCGCCGCCAACGCGGCAATCGCCAGGATCGAGGGCATCGCCAACGAGGGAGGCGAGGGCGAGGCCGCCGAGGCCAGGCTCGCGGTCGCCGACAGCATCGTCGCCGGCTACCGCCGCCGCATCGCCGCCTCCGATGAGGCCGAAGAGGCGCGCGCCGAAGCCCGCGAGGCCGGGCGTCTGGAGCTGGAGCTCAGGCACGCCGGCATCGAGGCCGAGCGAGGCGCCGTCCGTGCCATGTTCCGCAGCCGGGAGATCAACGACCATACGATGCGGGCGCTGCTTGCCGAGATCACGCTCACCGAAGCCTTGCTGAAAAGCCGGCGGGAGCGGAAATAGCGCTCACGCTGTCGTCCTTGGCGCAATCCGGCCAGCAAATTTCGCGGCGCAAACGTGGCGAGGCGAAAACAACTGTGTTAATGGCGCGGCAATGCATGTCGCCCAGAAGTGCGCAGCGGTTTTGGGGCAACGATATGCATGAACAAATTGCCCCGAACCGGAGGATTTCAGGCCATGGCAACAGCAGCGGCAGCGTCGAACAAATTCGAATCCTTCTTCGAGACCACGCTGGCCGAAGCCGATCCGGAGATTTTCGGCGCCATCCGCAACGAGCTCGGCCGCCAGCGCCATGAGATCGAGCTGATCGCTTCCGAAAACATCGTCTCGCGCGCCGTCCTCGAGGCGCAGGGCTCGATCATGACCAACAAATATGCCGAGGGCTATCCGGGCAAGCGCTATTATGGCGGCTGCCAGTTCGTCGACGTCGCCGAGGAGCTGGCGATCGAGCGCGCGAAAAAGCTGTTCGGCTGCAACTTCGCCAACGTCCAGCCGAATTCCGGCAGCCAGATGAACCAGGCGGTGTTCCTGGCGCTGCTGCAGCCTGGCGACACCTTCATGGGCCTCGACCTCAATTCCGGCGGCCACCTGACCCATGGTTCTCCGGTCAACATGAGCGGCAAGTGGTTCAAGGTCGTATCCTACGGCGTGCGCAAGGACGACCACCTGCTCGATATGGATCAGATCGAGAAGACCGCGCATGAGACCAAGCCCAAGCTGATCCTGGCCGGCGGCACCGCCTATTCGCGTATCTGGGACTGGAAGCGCTTCCGCGAGATCGCCGATTCGATCGGCGCCTATCTGATGGTCGACATGGCCCACATCGCCGGCCTGGTCGCCGGCGGCGTGCACCCGTCGCCGCTGCCCTACGCCCATGTCGTGACGACGACCACCCACAAGTCGCTGCGCGGTCCGCGCGGCGGCATGATCCTGTGCAACGACGAGGAGATCGCCAAGAAGATGAATTCGGCGGTCTTTCCAGGTCTGCAGGGCGGCCCGCTGATGCATGTCATCGCCGCCAAGGCAGTCGCGCTGGGCGAGGCGCTGAAGCCGAGCTTCAAGCACTACGCCGAAAGCGTCGCCGCCAACGCCAAGGCGCTGGCCTCGAGCCTCAAGGAAACCGGTCTCGACATCGTCTCCGGCGGCACCGACAACCATTTGATGCTCGTCGATCTGCGCCCCAAGAATGCCACCGGCAAGCGCGCCGAGGCGGCACTCGGCCGCGCCAACATCACCTGCAACAAGAACGGCATCCCGTTCGATCCGGAGAAGCCCTTCGTCACCTCCGGCGTACGTCTGGGCACGCCTGCCGGCACGACGCGCGGCTTCGGCCAAGCCGAGTTCCGCGAGATCGGCAAGCTGATCGCCGAGGTGCTGGACGGGCTGAAGGTGGCGAATTCCGACGAGGGCAACGCGGCCGTCGAGGCGGCGGTGAAGGCCAAGGTCGTGGCGCTCACCGATCGCTTCCCTCTCTATCCCTATCTCGGTTGACCTGAAGCCTCGCGTCATTCTTATTGGCCACGACGAGAAGCGCCGCTCCGGCTGGGGCGGCGTCCGGACAGGAGCCTTATTGATGACGCGAATTCTTTGTCTCGGCGCTCTTGCGGCGCTTCTGGCGGCCTCGCCGTTGACCGGCGCCGCCCAGGCGCAGACCACGACGACGGCGCCGAAGGCCGAGACGGCTCCGGCCGCATCGCCTGCGCCTGCATCTCCCAAGACCGAAACCTTCGGCAGGTGGTCCACCATCATCGATGAAGTCAACACCGGTGAGGACGTGCGCAGGACCTGCGCCGCCTCGACGGCGTTCCTCGACCAGAACGGCACCGGCGGCACGCTGACGCTCGCCATCTCGAACGGCGACGCCCTGCCGCCCGACGGCTATCCGAGCCTGGTCATCGCGCTGCGGAACAAGGACCTGCCGGCCGGCGAGAACATTCCCGCCGTGTTCGGTGACGACAAGGGCAAGGTCAAGGCGACTGTCAGTGCCGATATCGGCGACCAGTGGATGCTGGACAACAAGAAGGAGGTCGCGCTTGCCCTGTTGCGCGCCATGCGGCGCGCGGCCGCGATCGATGTCGTCTTCGCCAACAAGCCGGTTGCCAGCATATCGATGGACGGTTTCACCAAGGCCTACCGCAGCCTTGGCGCATCCTGCGGCTTCGCGACCAACGACGTCGCGCCCTGACAGGCAGCAAGGAGCCGCGCCATGGACATTCTCTGGAAAGGCGTCGTCGGCGGCCTCGTCACGGCGCTGATCGTCTGGGCCTCGAAGCGCGGCAACGTTCTGCCCGGCATCCTGCCGCTGGCGCCGACCTTCGCCGTCATCGCGCTGCTCGCCGTCGGCGCCAAGGGCAACTCGACAGGCTTTCGCGAGGCCTGCCTTGCCGGTTTCAGGACGATCCCGGCCTATCTCGCCTTCCTTGGCGCCTGCTGGCTGTTCATCGAACGGGTCGACTATCGGCTGGCCGTTCTCGGCGGCATCGCGGTCTGGCTGGCGGCGGCGCTGGCAATCTTCCTCGCGCCTCGCTATCTCTGAGGCACGAAGGCCGGCCGTCATTTGCCATTCCGGCAAAAAGCTCTAAGCCTTCCGCTCACCAAGAATCGCCAACCGAAGGCTCTCCATGCGCTGTCCCTACTGCCAGTCCGAAGATACGCAGGTGAAGGATTCGCGTCCCGCCGAGGATGGCGCGGCGATCCGCCGGCGGCGCGTCTGCCCCGATTGCGGCGGCCGTTTCACCACCTTCGAGCGCGTTCAGCTCCGCGACCTCGTCGTGGTCAAGAAATCCGGCCGCAAGGTACCGTTCGACCGCGACAAGCTCCTGCGTTCGGTCGAGATCGCGGTGCGCAAGCGCAATGTCGATCCCGAGCGCATCGACCGCGCGGTGACCGGCATCGTGCGCCAGCTCGAAAGCTCCGGCGAGACGGAAGTCGCCTCGGGCGAGGTCGGCCGGCTGGTCATGGAGGCGCTGAAGTCGCTCGACGACGTCGCCTATGTCCGCTTCGCCTCGGTCTATCGCAATTTCCGCGAGGCCAAGGATTTCCACGAGCTGCTCGGCGAGCTGAAGGGCGACGAGGACAAGGGCGAAGAGGACGCCGGCTGAGCATGGCAGGGCCACAGGTGAGTCGAGCCGAGCAGGAGGCTCTCGATAGGCGCTTCATGGCGGCGGCGCTGAGATTGTCGCGGAAGAACGCCGGCCGCACCTCGACCAACCCATCCGTCGGCACGATCATCGTGCGCGACGATGGCGCCGGGCCGATGATCGTCGGCACCGGCGTCACCGCGGTCGGCGGCAGGCCGCATGCCGAGACCGAGGCGCTGGCCGAGGCCGGCGAGCTCGCGCGTGGTGCTACGGCTTACGTTACATTGGAGCCCTGCGCCCATCACGGCCGCACGCCGCCTTGCGCCAACGCGCTGGTCAATGCCGGCATAGCCCGCGTCGTCGGTGCGGCGAGCGATCCCGATCCGCGTGTTTCCGGCCAGGGTTATGCCATCCTGCGCGCCGCCGGCATCGAGGTGGTGGAGAAGGTGCTGGCAGCCGAGGCCTCGGAGCAGATGGCCGGTTACCTGATTCGATCTCTCAAGAAACGCCCGGAAGTGATCCTGAAGCTTGCGCTTTCCAGCGACGGCAAGATCGGCATCGAAGGCGAGGGACAGGTCGCGATCACCGGCGATATCGCGCGTCGCGAAGTCTATCTGATGCGCGCCGAAGCCGACGCCATCCTGATCGGCATCGGCACCGCGCTGGAGGACGACCCGGCGCTGACCGTGCGGCTGCCTGGGCTGGAGAACCGCTCGCCGGCGCGCATCATCCTCGATCGCCAGATCAGGCTGCCTGAGGCCTCGAAGCTGGTCTCCGGCGTCGACCGCGTGCCGCTTTACATCGCCGCTTGCCTCGAGGCCGATCCGCAGCGGCGCGCCACGCTCGAACGCGCAGGCGTTCACTTCATCGGCACGGAAACCTATGGCGGTGAGGTGGCCTTGCCCGAATTGTTAGAGGATCTGGCCGCGCTCGGCATGGCGAGCGTGCTGGTCGAAGGCGGCGCGAAGGTGGCCAAGGCTTTCCTCGACGAAGGGCTGGTCGACCGCATCGTGCTGTTCGGCGGGCCGGACGCGATCGGCGAAGAGGGCATTGCATCGCCCATCGACGCCGACCATATCCCGGCAGGGTTTCGCAAGTTGCGCGAGATGCGCTTCGGCGAGGACAGCTACGCCGAGTGGGTAAGACCATGATCCCAAAAAGTGGGACCGGTTTTTGGACCAGATCATGGTCAACCTGAAGGACAGAGATATTTGATGTTTACCGGAATTGTTACCGATGTCGGCACCGTCGCTGCCGTGAAGCCGCTCAGGGAAGGGGTCGGACTGCGCATCGACACCGCCTATGACCCGGAAGGCATCGCCATCGGCGCCTCGATCTCTTGCGCCGGCGTCTGCCTGACGGTGACGGCGCTGCCGGAAGGCGGCTCCAACGCGCGCTGGTTCGAGGTCGAGGCCTGGGAGGAAGCGCTCAGGTTGACGACCGCGATGGGCTGGAAATCCGGCACCAGGATCAATCTGGAACGGGCGCTGAGGATCGGCGACGAGCTCGGTGGCCACATCGTCTCCGGCCATGTCGACGGCACGGCCGAGATTATCGAGCGCAAGGACGAGGGCGACGCCGTGCGCTTCACGCTCGAAGCGCCGCGCGAGCTCACGAAATTCATCGCGCCGAAGGGTTCGGTCGCGCTCGACGGCACCTCGCTCACCGTCAACAAGGTCGAGGGCACGCGCTTCGACGTGCTGCTCATCCACCATTCGCTGACCGTCACCACCTGGGGCGAACGCCAGGTCGGCGACCGCGTGAACCTCGAGATCGACACCATGGCCCGCTACGCGGCGCGCCTGGCGGAGGCCGCGAAAGAGGGGCTTTGAGCCACCCCCGCAAATTAGACCGGGCCTGAGCATCGGACAAAGCTTGCGAATGCTGCCGCTTCGGCCTAAGTCACCGGCGATCCCCGGAGACATCTATGGCTGGCATATCCCAACACGGCAAAGCGTTCATCCGTCCGAAGGACAAGGCGCACCTTCTCATCATCGAGGCGCGCTTCCATGACGACCTTGCCGACGCGCTGCTCGAAGGCGCAACGAGTGCACTGGACGAGGCAGGCGCGACCTATGACGTGGTCACCGTTCCGGGCTCGCTGGAAATCCCAGCAGTGATCACCTTCGCGCTCGACGGCGCCGCCGAAGGCGGCACCACCTATGACGGTTTCGTCGCGCTTGGCACCATCGTCCGCGGCGACACCTACCATTTCGATATTGTCGCCAATGAATCGAGCCGCGCGCTGATGGACCTCTCCGTGCAGGAAGCGATCTGTATCGGCAACGGCATCCTGACCACCGAGAATGACGCCCAGGCCTGGACGCGCGCCAGACGCTCGGAAGGCGACAAGGGCGGCTTTGCCGCGCGCGCGGCGCTGACCATGATCGCCCTCAAACAGCAGCTGGGAGCCCGATCGTGAGCGAGCCCGCGTCGCCCGGCCAGCCCACGGTCCGCCACGCCAACAAGCGCGGCGCCGCCCGGCTCGCCGCCGTGCAGGCGCTCTACCAGATGGACGTTGCCGGCAGTGGCGTTATCGAGATCACGGCCGAGTACGAAGCGTTCCGGCTCGGCAAGGAAGTAGACGGCGCGCTCTATCGCGAGGCCGATGCGCAATGGTTCCGCGCCATCCTCACCGGTGTTGTCGAGAACCAGAGGACCATCGATCCGGTCATCCGCCAGGCGCTAACCGACGACTGGCCGTTGTCACGGCTGGATTCGACACTGCGCGCCATCCTGCGCGCCGGCGTCTATGAATTGATGAAGCGCGACGACGTGCCGGTGGCGGTGATCGTCTCGGAATATGTCGACATCGCCAAGGCCTTCTACGAGGAAGACGAACCCAAGCTCACCAATGCCGTGCTTGATCGCGTGTCGCGCCGGGTGCGCGGCGAGGGGCGCGGCAAGGATGCTTCATGACCGCCGCCGCTGCGGCCTTGGCCGCCGGAGCCGGAAGGGAGGCGCGCCGCACGGCGCTGCTGCTGGCAGCTGCCCAGGCGATCATCGGTTCGGCCGCCCCCATAGCCATTTCGCTTGGCGCGCTTGCCGGGCAGTACCTGCTTGGCCTCGACAAGTCGCTGGCGACGGCGCCAGTCACCGGTTTCAACATCGGTGTGGCTCTGGGCGCACTGCCGGCGGCGGCCATTATCCGCCAGCTCGGCCAGCGCGGCGGGTTCATGACCGGCACCGTCATCACCGCGCTCGGTGGGGTCGTCGCGACGCTGGCGCTGTTCCACCCGAATTTCTGGCTGTTCGCCTTCGGCCTGTTGGTGATCGGTGTCGGTGGCGCTTTCGTACAACAGTTCCGTTTTGCCGCAGCAGACAACGCGCCGCCGACCACCTTAGGCGCGATGCGCAGAAACGATAGGATGAC
>NZ_RZOJ01000157.1:0-12210 GCF_003998845.1 Mesorhizobium sp. M4A.F.Ca.ET.022.05.2.1
ACGCTGCCATCGCCGGTCAGCGGCCGGCCGGACAGCCGGCGGATCCTGGCTCGCACCAAAGCGAGGGACACCTGGCCGGCCAGCAGCTCGTCATAGGCAAGCCGCCGCCACGCCACCCCCTCGACCGCCACGTCGATCGGGTCTGCCGGATAGTGGATGCCGGCAAGCGCATCGGCGAAGGGTGGAAATGTCTGGCGGCGCATGAAGGCGTCGTCCTGCCATTCCGGCAACTCCGGCAGGCGGCCAAGCGCCTGGCCGATGGCACGGCGCAGCACCTTGCCCGAGAGACCGGCGGTGAGCGGATAGACCGGCTCGACCAGTGGCAGGTTTTCCGCTTCGCCGGCCAGCGCGATGTGGTCGGGGTGGACCATGGTCGGGCGGCCGTTGAACCATTCCATGCGGCCCGAGATGACGACATGCTCGCCCACCGGCATCGACTTTTCGAGATAAGCGGCGTGGGCATGGAAAAAGGTCAGCGCGATCTCGCCGGTGTCGTCATGGGCGTAGACCCGGTACGGCACCGACCTGTTACCACGCGGCGGCGGCTGGTGGCGGTCGATGCGTACCTCGAGGGTGACGATCGCGCCTTCGGCGGCAAGCGCTATGCCCGGCCGGTTGCGGCGGTCGATCACAGTGTGCGGCAGCACGAACAAAAGGTCGCCGGCGCGCGCGGCGCGGTCGCCGAGATCGGCGGCCACTACCTTTTCGATCAGCAAGCCGACCTTCGGCCCGACGCCGGCAAGCGAGGTGATCGGGACGAACAGCGGATCGAGCAGGGAAGGGCGCATGTTGTCAGCTTATGTCGCGACAACCATTGCGCAAGGCTGACACCGCCCTCTATCCACGCTATATGCGCCGCTTCAGCAAGGGACGCGGCGCCATGACCGGGACACAACGATCAAGCGAGGGGCTGGATGCCCGCCGCCGCAAGCTCCTGTTCCGCTCCTGGCATCGCGGCATGCGCGAGATGGACCTGATCCTGGGCTCCTTCGCTGATGCCGAGATCGGTGACTTGACCGATGCGGAAATCGACCAATATGAAAAGCTCCTTGAAATCCCCGACACCGAATTCCTGCCTTTCATCACCGGCGAACGTCCGGTTCCGGCCAACATCGACTGCGCTGTCCTGCAAAAGATCCTGGCGTCGCGCCGGACCATGACATTTTGAAAAACGCATACAAATGAGCCTTATTCCCTCCATCGGCCTGCCGAAGGGCCGCGCCGGCCAGTTCATCGTCGACGGTGTCGCCGACGGCTACGAAGCTTTCGCGCTGGTGCAGACGGCGCTTGAGATCGCGCCCGAAAAGCCGGTGCTGTTCGTGGCCCGCGACGGGCAGCGCCTGCCGGCGATCACCGAGGCGCTGGCCTTTGCCGCGCCTGGCCTGCCGGTGCTCGAACTGCCCGCCTGGGACTGCCTGCCCTACGACCGCGTCTCGCCGGGCTCGGATGCGGCGGCGCGGCGGCTCGACGCGCTGGCCGCCATGATTGCGCTGGCGAGGAAGCCGCATCGCGCCGTGATCCTCACCACCGCCAACGCGCTGCTGCAGCGCATCCCGCCGGCCGATCTCATCGAAGCCCAGACCTTCCACGCCAGGCCCGGCAATCAGATCGACATGAAGGCGCTGGTGTCGCGGCTGGAAACCTCCGGGTTCGAGCGGGTGTCGACGGTGCGCGGTGTCGGCGAGTTCGCGGTGCGCGGCGGCATCCTCGACCTCTTCGCGCCCGGCTGGAGCGAGGCGCTCAGGCTCGATTTCTTCGGCGACACGCTGGAATCGATCCGCGTCTTCGACGCCGCCACGCAGCGCACCACCGGCCAGCGCAAGTCGATGGCGCTGCAGGCGATGAGCGAAGTGGCGCTGACGCCGGAGACGATCAGCCGCTTCCGCCGCGCCTATATCGAGGCGTTCGGCGCACCGTCGCGCGATGACGGGCTCTATGCCGCGGTCAGCGAGGGGCGGCGCTTCGCCGGCATGGAGCACTGGCTGCCGTTCTTCTACGAGCGGCTGGAGACGGTGTTCGACTACCTGCCTGACGTGCCGGTGGTCTTCGACCATCTGGCGCATGAGGCGCTGGCCGAACGCCACACGCTGATCCTCGACCACTATGAGGCGCGCCGCAAGCAGGCCGACGGTGCGTTGAAGGACGCCGTGCCCTACAAGCCGGTGGCGCCGGACCTGCTTTATCTCTCGCCGGAGAATCTCAAGGCTTCTCTCGGCCCGCGCGAAGACATCGATTTCACCGTCTTCGATGCGCCCGATGTCGGCGGCAAAAAGGTTTTCCATGCTGGTGCGCGGCATGGCCGCAGCTTCGCCGAGGAACGCGCCGACCCCAACACCAACGTCTTCGATGTCGTGGTGAAGCACATCGCCGACGAGCGCGCAGCGCGCCGCCGCGTCGTCATCGCCGGCTGGACCGAAGGCTCGCTCGACCGGCTCGGCCAGATCCTGGCCGAGCATCATCTTGGCAATTTGAAGCCGGTGGCGACGCTTGCCGAGGCGGAAAAGCTCGAGCCGGGGCAGGCGGGCCTTGCCGTGCTGCCGCTCGAATCCGGCTTCGAGACCGAGAGACTGGTCGTCGTTGCCGAGCAGGACATCCTCGGCGACCGGCTGATCCGGCGCTCCAAGCGCAAGAAGCGCGCATCAGACTTTATCGCCGAAGCCTCGTCGCTGTCGTCTGGCGATATCGTCGTCCATACCGACCACGGCATCGGCCGCTTCATCGGCCTGCGCACGATCGAGGCGGTGGGTGCGCCGCATGACTGCTTGGAAATCCACTATGCCGGCGACGACCGGCTGTTCCTGCCGGTCGAGAACATCGAGCTTCTGTCGCGCTACGGCTCGGATTCGGCCGAGGCGACGCTGGACAAGCTCGGCGGCGGCGCCTGGCAGTCGCGCAAGGCGCGGCTGAAGCGGCGCCTGCTCGACATGGCCGGGCAGTTGATCCGCATCGCGGCAGAGCGGCAGATGCGCTCGGCGCCCGCCATGATCCCTGCCGAAGGCCTCTATGGCGAGTTCTCCGCGCGCTTCCCCTATGAGGAGACCGACGACCAGCAGGGCGCGATCGATTCCGTCATGGACGATCTCGGCGCCGGCAAGCCGATGGACCGGCTGGTCTGCGGCGATGTCGGCTTCGGCAAGACCGAAGTGGCGCTGCGCGCCGCGTTCATCGCCGCCATGGAAGGTTTCCAGGTCGCCGTGGTGGTGCCGACTACCTTGCTGTCGCGCCAGCACTTCAAGACCTTCTCGCAGCGCTTCTCCGGCCTGCCGATCCGCGTCGCGCAGGCTTCCCGGCTGGTCGGTTCCAAGGAATTGGCCGAGACCAAGAAAGGCATTGCCGAGGGCACGGTCGACATCGTCGTCGGCACCCATGCGCTGCTGGGTTCCGCGATCTCGTTCAAGAATCTCGGCCTGCTGATAATCGACGAGGAGCAGCATTTTGGCGTCAAGCACAAGGAGCGGCTGAAGGACCTGAAGAGCGACGTGCACGTGCTGACGCTGTCGGCGACGCCGATCCCGCGCACGCTGCAGTTGGCGCTGACCGGCGTGCGCGAACTGTCGCTGATCGCCACGCCGCCGGTCGACCGCATGGCGGTGCGCACCTTCATCTCGCCCTTCGATCCGCTGGTGATCCGCGAGACGCTGCTGCGCGAGCGCTATCGCGGCGGCCATTCCTTCTATGTCGTGCCGCGCATCAGCGACTTGACCGAAATCTATGATTTCCTGAAGCAATCGGTGCCGGAGCTTAAAGTGGCGGTGGCGCATGGTCAGATGCCGCCGGGCGAGCTCGACGACATCATGAACGCCTTCTATGACGGACAGTACGACGTGCTTCTGTCGACCACCATTGTCGAATCCGGCCTGGACATCCCGACCGCCAACACGCTGATCATCCATCGCGCCGACATGTTCGGCCTGTCGCAGCTCTACCAGCTTCGCGGCCGCGTCGGGCGCTCGAAGGTGCGCGCCTACGCGCTGTTCACGCTGCCGGCCAACCGCAAGCTTACCGACACCGCCGAGCGGCGGCTGAAGGTACTGCAGTCGCTCGACACGCTCGGCGCCGGCTTCCAGCTCGCCAGCCATGACCTCGATATCCGCGGCGCCGGCAATCTTCTGGGCGAGGAGCAGTCCGGCCACATCAAGGAGGTCGGCTTCGAGCTCTACCAGCAGATGCTGGAAGAGGCGGTGGCCGAGGTGAAGGATTCCGGCGAGGTGCAGGACGGTGGCTGGTCGCCGCAAATCGCCGTCGGCACGGCGGTGATGATCCCGGAAAGCTACGTCCCGGACCTGCAGCTCAGGCTGGCGCTCTACCGCAGGCTCGGCGACCTCGAAAGCACCGAGGAGATCGACGCCTTCGGCGCCGAGCTGATCGACCGTTTCGGACCGCTGCCGGAAGAGGTGACGCATCTCTTGAAGATCGTCTTCATCAAGGCGCTTTGCCGCAGGGCCAATGTCGAGAAGCTCGACGCCGGCCCCAAAGGCGTCGTCATCCATTTCCGCAAGCGTGAATTCTCCAACCCGGTCGGGCTGGTCAAGTTCATCGGCGAGCAGGGCTCGCTGGCCAAGATCCGGCCCGATCACAGCGTCGTCTTCATCCGCGACTGGCCGAACGCCGAAAAGCGACTGGCGGGCTCGGCCGTGGTGATGACGCAGCTGGCGCGGCTGGTGGAGAAAGCCGCCTAGGTGTATTGAGTTTCAGTTGATGCCGGCCTGCAAATGGCGGTTTCCCTGCGCTTCCGGTGCTCACGTACTTTGAGTACGCTCCGCTCCGGATCTCGGAAGTCACCATTTTCGGCTCGGCCTAACCTGAATCTCAACACACCTTGGCCAGCAACGCTCATTCGCCAGCGCTCAAATTCCGGTCTAGAATAGGAATTCGGCTTCGTGTAAGGAGCCGCCACCCCATATTGGGCTGGAATGGCGGGCGAGGGTGCCCGTTCATCTGTTTGTTTGACGCAATTCCGCGCGGAATCACGCTTTTCCTGGAATTGCCGCTGAAGGGCGTTTGGGTGCAACGATGACGAAATGGTCGCCGAATTCGTGGAGAGAAAAGCCGATCAAGCAGGTTCCCGCCTATCCGGACCTTGCCGCGCTGAAGAACACGGAAGCCCAACTCGCCACCTTTCCGCCTTTGGTTTTCGCCGGTGAGGCGCGCAAACTGAAGAAGCAGTTGGCGGCCGTTGCCGCCGGTGATGCATTCCTGCTCCAGGGCGGCGATTGCGCCGAGAGCTTCGCCGAGCATGGCGCGGACAACATCCGCGACTTCTTCCGCGTCTTCCTGCAGATGTCCGTCGTTCTGACCTTCGCCGGCGCGCAGCCGGTGGTGAAGGTCGGCCGCGTCGCCGGCCAGTTCGCCAAGCCGCGCTCTTCCGACAATGAGACCAAGGCCGGCGTGACGTTGCCCAGCTATCGCGGCGACATCATCAACGGCATCGAGTTCGACGCCAAGTCGCGCATTCCCGATCCCGCCCGTCAGGAGATGGCGTATCGCCAGTCGGCGGCGACGCTCAACCTTCTGCGCGCCTTCGCCCAGGGTGGTTATGCCAGCCTGGAGAATGTGCATCGCTGGATGCTTGGTTTCGTCTCCGACAGCCCGCAGGGCGAAAAGTACGAGTCGCTCGCCAACCGCATCACAGAGACCATGGACTTCATGCGCGCAGTCGGCATTACCTCCGAAACCAACTTCGCGCTGCGCGAGACCGATTTCTACACCAGCCATGAGGCGCTGCTGCTCGGCTACGAAGAGGCGCTGACCCGCGTCGATTCCACCTCCGGCGACTGGTACGCCACGTCGGGTCACATGATCTGGATCGGCGACCGCACCCGCCAGCCCGACCATGCGCATGTCGAATATTGCCGCGGCATCAAGAACCCGCTCGGGCTGAAATGCGGCCCGTCGCTGACACCGGACGGCTTGCTGGAGCTGATCGACCTGCTCAACCCGGAGAACGAGCCGGGACGGCTGACGCTGATCGCGCGCTTCGGCGCCGACAAGGTGGCCGAGCATCTGCCGAAGCTGGTGCGCGCGGTGCAGAAGGAAGGCCGCAGCGTGGTCTGGTCGTCGGATCCGATGCACGGCAACACGATTGAGGCGGCCGGCTACAAGACACGGCCGTTCGACCGCATCCTGAAGGAGGTGCAGACCTTCTTTGAGGTGCACCGCGGCGAAGGCACGCATCCCGGCGGCATCCATGTCGAGATGACCGGCAAGAACGTTACCGAATGCACCGGCGGGGCCCGTGCCATCACCGCGGAAGACCTGCAGGACCGCTACCACACGCATTGCGATCCGCGCCTCAACGCCGACCAGGCGATCGAGCTCGCCTTCCTGGTCTCGGACCTGCTCAAGAAGAGCCACACGGTCCAGCACAAGCAGGCCGCCAACGGCTGAGCCGCTTGCTGGTTTGAATCTGCGTGATCAAAGGCGCCGGAGAAATCCGGCGCCTTTTTTTGTTTCGGGCCGAGGAGCGGTAACATCAGAGCTTACGAAAATGTGTTCTGGCGCGACCATTGCAAAACCAAGATTGGATGGGACTGCATCGTCCACCCCCAACTGGTTCCAGCATTCACCATGCGTCACGAGCATGCCGTCATCCACCACCGCGCCCTTGATTTCTGGTCGGCTCGAGCGGCGGTCCTCGTCATCATCTGCCTGCAGCTTCTGGTCATAAACGACTTGTCGTTCGGCCCGCGCTGGCTGGCGCCTGCGATCGAGGCGGTGCTGCTCGTGCCCCTGTCGATCGCGACGGCGTGGACGCAAATGGCGACACAGAAGGCCATCGATCACGAACATTGGTACGCGATCGGCCGGTTTCGCCTTTACATCCGCCGCACCGCGCTGGTCCTCACCGGCGTCATCAGCGTCATGAACTGCGGGGCGCTGGTCTTCTTGGTCAAGGCGCTGCTCGAAGGCCATGCCGGCGCCGGCACGACGCTGCTTGTCGATGCGCTGAACATCTGGGTCACCAACGTCATCGTCTTCGCGCTTTGGTTCTGGAGCACGGACCGGGGCGGGCCGCCGACCTGTGGGCTGGTCAAGCGCGCGCAGGCCGATTTCCTGTTCCCGCAGATGACGCTGCCCGACCGAGAAATCTGCGGCTGGCTGCCCGGCTTCGTCGACTATGCCTTCCTGGCGTTCACCAACGCGACGGCATTCTCGCCGACCGACACCTTGCCGCTTACCCAGCGCGCCAAGCTCTTGATGATGGCGGAGGCGTTGATCTCGCTGCTGACGATCGCGCTGGTGGCGGCGCGGGCGGTGAACATCCTCGCCTGAATCACGACACAGCTAGCGGCCGCGCTCCCAGCGCAAGTTCGCGAGCCGTGGGTCGGTGAAGGCCGCCCTGGAGAATTCGATCCGCTTTTCCGGAAACTCGCAGATCGCCTGCACGCCGAAGACGCCGAGGCGAATGCGCCAGGTCTGCGGCTCCAGCGGCTTTGCTTTTGCAAAACCCTTGCACGTCAACAGCGCAATGTTGGCGCCTTTCGGGTCGCGCGCCGAGCGGTAGCGGATCGCCTCCAGCCCGGCCTCGCGCGCGACATCGGCGATGGCCTGGCAAGCGGCGTAGTCGGTCGGATGCGTCCATGCGGCCGCGTCGCGGTCGAGCGGCGGCCTGGTCAGGTCGATGGCGGCGGCGCATTTGATGGCGGCGGAAAAGGCAGTGTAGTCGGCGGCGTCGCGCGGCCAGGGCGTGTCGGGCGATTCGGCGAAGAACAGCAGGCGGTAGAACGCCATCTCGGCGACAGCCGTGAACATGGTCTCAGCCGCATAGTAGACGCCCCTGGTCCGGCCGGCGCGGCGAAAGCGCGAGCCATGGGGGTAGACCGAGCCGTAGCGGAAGGGCGTCGCCAGCAGGTAGTGGAGGTGCCGGCACTCGAGCGGAATCTGCGGCTTCGTCTCCTCGATCAGCTCTTCCAGCAAGGCCTGCTCGTCGAGCGTGTCGACGACCTTCAGCGTCGAGACGCGGTGCTGCGCCTCGACCATGCGCCAGTACTTGCCTTCAAGCCGGGCGGATTCAGACGAGAGCGCGTCGGGAGTCCAGATAGGCGATGACATCGACAAGTCCTGATATCGACTGGATTTTCTCGATCGGGGCGCTGTCGAAAGCCGTATTAGCGTTCTTCAGCCAGGCCCGGGCGATGCTCTCGTCGCCGCCGACGATGGCGTCGAGAGAACGGAATAGCCGGACGAACAGGACGGCCAGCTCGAACGGCTTGGTGCCGCGCTCGAGCAGGAATTCCTGCTTGCGCATGCGCGAAACCGTGGCTTCCGAGACGCCGATGACGGAAGCCAGCACCCTGGCGGTGACGTCGAGCAGTTCCGCGGCGCGCAGCGTGGCCCTGGTCACGACCGCGTTTTCGGCCGCGCCGGTGGCGATATGAGATTGCACGGACGGCATGACTTGTTCCTTTCCATGGAAAATATAGTCCACGAAAATTCATATGGAAAGGTGTTGTGTCGAAAGAATCCGGGACAGCCGGATCTTCAGGGCCGAGAAAGTCAGTCTTTCTTGTAGAGCAGCCAGCTCTTGCCGGCGCGACCGGCCATCGCCGAATGCCTTGTCACGCGGTTGCGGCCGCCGACCTTCGAGCGATAGAGCGCCCGGTCGGCCTTGGTGTAGAGGTCCTCGGGGCTTTCGGCCTCGGACGCCATGCAGATGCCCATCGACACGGTCACCGTGCCGTAATTGGTGCCGGTCTGGCTGCTGGTGAACGGCGTCTGCTCGATCAGCGTGCGGATGCGCTCGGCGATCTCGAAAGTCGTGTCTTCGCTGGCACCCTCGACGATCAGGGCGAATTCCTCGCCGCCGGTGCGGGCAACGAACATGTCGCCGCGAATGCTGGTCTGGAAGATCTCGGCGATGATCTGGATGATCCTGTCGCCGACTGGATGGCCGAAGCGGTCGTTGATGTCCTTGAAGCGGTCGATGTCGGCGAGGATCAGGGCATTGAACAGGATGCCCTTGTTGGAGTTGTAGATCTTGGTGATTTCCTTGTCGAAGGCGCGGCGGTTCCAGACCTGCGTCAAGGGATCGGTGTCGGCGAGCCGCTTGTACTCCTCGAGCTTCGACTTGACGCTCTCGAGCTCGGCGGTCTTTTCGCTGAGCGTGCTCGCCACTTGCCTGCCATGGTCGATCGTCGAGTTGGTCGCCGCCGACATGGCGGTGACGATTTTCTGCAGCAGGTCCTGCGACAGCATGCTGCGGTTGCCGAGCCCACTCGACGTCTCGTCGAGGATGCGGCCGTATTTTTCGATGTGGGAACGCTCGCTGCGCAACAGCGAGGCGATATCCTCGAGTTCCTTGGCGATGACGTCGCGCGCGTGCTCGACAATGCCGGGGCCGTGATGCTGGGCAAAGAAGGTTCGGCCGATGCGGTCGAGTTCCTCCTGGGTCGGCCGGTTGCTCAGCGAGACGACGGCTAGGCTGAGTTCATGATTGCTGCCGCTCAGAGCCTCGTAGAAGATCTCGTAGTTGCGCGGCAGGCCAAGCACGCCAAGCTGGCGCATCGTCGCCACGACGGTGCTCGCTATGTCGGTGTTCCTGTCGTTTGGAACGAAAGCCGGCTGCATGTTCTGTTCACTCCTCAAGAGCCAACGCAGAACCTGCGCGTGCCGATGTCGCCATGAGGGGAGTGCGACCGGAAATGCCAGACACGAGAAGAATCGCGTCCCCGCTCACGACCTTCACTTGCAAACGACCATAGATGCGAGCGCGCTAAAGTTTCCTTAATAGGCTGGATTTCAACACGGTTTTCTCTACCCCAGGATGCAATAACCGCTTATGCAGGCGCGGGGCGAACCGTGTCCTCTTCATGTCGCATTTGCCGATGCCCGGCGGGCGCAAAACTGGAATCCTGCTGCTGACAGGTGATGAATTCTAGGAGGGCGGAATGGATGACAATCACAACGGAGCTTGCCTGTGCGGCGCGGTGCGCTTCAGGACGAGGGGGGCTCTGCGCGGTGTCGTCTATTGCCACTGCTCGCAATGCCGCAGGCAGAACGGCCATTTCGTTGCGGCGACCTCGGCCAAGGATGCCGATATCGACATAGAAGGAGCCGAGGCGCTCACCTGGTATGGCGCCTCCGACGTCGCCAGGCGCGGGTTCTGCCGCATCTGCGGCTCGCTCCTGTTCTGGAAGCATAACGAACTGGATCAGATTTCGATCATGGCCGGCGCCTTCGACAGGCCGTCCGGACTTGCCGGGGAAAGCCATATCTTCGTTGGCGACAAGGGCGACTATTATTCGATCGACGACGGGCTGCCGCAGTTCGAGAAATCGTCGCCCTCGGTCAAGGTCGCCGGTGAGGCCGCCGAATGACCAGCAAGCGAGTACAGCGGCAGAGCGCGTGATTTTTGGCGGCACTGCCTTATTCCATTGATCCAGCCGTTGCTATATCCCTGCCGGTCACTCGGAAAGGGATTTGGGCATGCAGCGGCTGATCGATGCTTTCTTCAACTCGGTGCGGGCGTTCCGCAAGCTGGCTGCCCACGAAAAGGCCTTCCAGCAGGAGCTGATGCTGCTCACCCTTGCCCTGCCGGCGGGCTGGTTCATCTCGGTGTCGTGGCGCGGCTACGCGCTGCTGCTCGGCGCGGTGCTGCTCCTGATCATGGTCGAAGTGCTCAACACCGGCATCGAGGCTGCCTGCGACGCCTTCAGCCGCGAGTTCAATGTCGACATCCAGCTCGCCAAGGATTGCGGTTCGCTGGCGGTGCTGATCTCGGTGGTGATCGTGGCCGGCGTCTGGGGCATCGCCATTATCGAGCGCATCACGGGACTACCGATCTAGTATAGCGCTTCCTACATGACGGTTACCAAAGGAGACTGTCATGTCGGACGCCGCTGATTTTCTGTTGCTCGAGCGAGCCGGGCTGCCGGACGATCTGCGCTGGCTGACGCAAAAATATCCGCGCGAGACCTGGCAGGGCCACGGCAATATTCATGGCCTCGCCGCTATGTGGCTTGGGCGGCACGACATGTTCCGCGAACTCGGCGGCATGCTGGCCAACGGCATTGGTGACTATCGCGAAGGCAGGCTGACAGCGCCGGACTTCGCGCGTTGGTTCGCGCCGCGGCTGAACCATTTCCTTGGCAATCTCGACGGACACCACAATGTCGAGGACTACCAATACTTCCCGGCCTTCGCCAAGGCTGAGCCCCGGTTGAAGCGAGGCTTCGAGATACTCGACGCCGACCATCACACCATACACGAAGGGCTGGAACGCAACGCCGAGGCGGCGAATGCCTTTATCCGCACGCTCGAGGAGAGCGAGGACAGACAGCGCTTTGCCGCCGACGTCTATGCCGATGAGAACAGCCGGCTGATCGCCATGCTCACAAGGCACCTGGCCGACGAAGAGGATTTGATCATCCCGCTGATCCTCGACCGTGGCGACCGCGCCCTCGACACCGACATCGACATCGACTGAGCTTTACCTGGCTTCGCCCTGACCGTCCCCTGCGTCCCTGGCGCGTTCCTTCCTGGCGACGGAGTGGGCGAGGCACCAGGCAAGGATGGCGACGACAAGCCCGATTGCCAGCGCGATCAGCAGCCGTTCGTGGCGCGCCAGCGCCTGGCCGACGACGCGCTCGGCGCCCAGTCCGAAAACGTAGCCGACCGTGCAGAACAACGCCGCCCAGACCAGCGACGAGATGGCGTTGAGGACGACGAAGCGCGTCACTGTGATGTTGGCGAAGCCGGCTGCGACGCCGCCGACCAGGCGCATGCCGTAGATGTAGCGGTTCGAAAGCACGAAGATGTTGGGATGGGAGGAGACCAAACGGAAGGCATGGCTGAAGCCTGGCCGCGCCTTCAGCTTGAGCACATAGGGATGATCTGCGAAGTTGCGGCCGAGGATGAAGAAGAAGGTGTCGCCGGCGAAGGCGCCGATGGCTGCCGCCAGGAAAGCCTGCCAGGCCACGAAGACATGCTGATGCGCAAAGAAGCCGGCGAGTATGGCGGCGCTTTCGCCTTCGGCGACGCAGCCCAGGAAAACGGCGAACAGACCGTACTGCTCGATGAGATGGTGGATGGCCTCGGTCATCAGGGACTTTGCCGCGCCGACAGCTTTTCATCGATGCGCCTGACCTGCTCGGCCAGCCGCAGGATCTCGTCGCGCATGCCGATGATCTCGCTGTGGCGCAGTTCGTCCAGCTTCTCATGCAGCGCCATGATTTCGATCTCGGCCTTGAGATTGACCTCATAGTCGTGGGC
>NZ_RZOJ01000158.1:0-12187 GCF_003998845.1 Mesorhizobium sp. M4A.F.Ca.ET.022.05.2.1
CCGTGCCGGCGGCCAAGGCCTTCATCATGGGCGTCGGCGTCGCCGGCCTGCAGGCCATCGCCACCGCGCGCCGGCTTGGCGCCGTGGTCACCGCCACCGACGTGCGTCCGGCGGTGAAGGAGCAGGTGCAGTCGCTCGGCGCGAAATTCCTGGCCGTCGAGGACGAGGAGTTCAAGGCGGCCGAGACGGCGGGCGGCTATGCCAAGGAAATGTCGAAGGAATACCAGGCCAAGCAGGCGGCACTGACCGCCGAGCACATCGCCAAGCAGGATATCGTCATCACCACGGCGCTGATTCCCGGACGTCCGGCGCCGAAGCTGGTGTCGGCGGCGATGGTCGCCGCAATGAAGCCGGGCTCGGTGATCGTCGACCTTGCGGTCGAGCGCGGCGGCAATGTCGAGGGCGCGGAAGCCGGCAAGGTCGTGACCACGGCCAATGGCGTCAAGATTGTCGGCCATCTCAACGTGCCGGGCCGGGTCGCTGCGTCGGCCTCCCTGCTCTATGCCAAAAACCTGTTCGCATTCCTCGAGACGCTGGTCGACAAGGAGAGCAAGACGCTTGCCATTAAGCGCGACGACGAACTGGTCAAGGCGACCATGCTGACCGATGCTGGCCAAGTGGTGCACCCCAACTTCGCCAAGGCCGACCAGCAGCCGCGCGTTGAACCGGCGGCGATCCCGGCGACGACCATGGTCGCCGACGCCGCGCCGAAAGCCGCGCCCAAAAAGGCGGCTGACAAGAAAAGCACAAGCAAGCCCGCTGCCAAGTCGAAGGGGATCGCGTGATGGACGCCTTGCAGAAAGCCCTCGACCAGCTCGATCAGGCAACCGCCGCGGTCAGGCTCGCGGTGCACGATCTGGCCACCGCCCCAGCCGCCGAGGCAGCGGGCGACGCCGCTCATGCGCTCTCCGGCGGCGCCATTGACCCCTTCGTCTTCCGCTTCGCCATCTTCGTGCTGGCGATCTTCGTCGGCTACTACGTCGTCTGGTCGGTCACGCCGGCCCTGCACACGCCGCTGATGGCCGTCACCAACGCCATCTCGTCGGTGATCGTCGTCGGCGCGCTGCTTGCCGTCGGCATCTCGGCCTCCGGCCTTGCAACCGGCTTCGGCTTCGTCGCGCTGATGCTGGTTTCCGTCAACATCTTCGGCGGCTTCCTCGTCACCCAGCGCATGCTGGCCATGTACAAGAAGAAGGACAAGTGACGTGAACGCCAACTTCGCTTCGTTCCTTTATCTTGTCTCGGGCATCCTGTTCATCCTGGCGCTGCGCGGCCTGTCGCACCCGACCACCAGCCGCCAGGGCAACCTCTACGGCATGATCGGCATGGGCATCGCCATCGCCACGACGCTGGCGCTGGCGGTGCCGTCGGCCGGCGGCTTCGGCCTGATCGTGCTGGGGCTCGCCATCGGCGGTGGCGTCGGTGCGGTCACCGCGCGCCGCATCGCCATGACCTCGATGCCGCAGCTGGTCGCCGCCTTCCACTCGCTTGTCGGCCTCGCCGCCGTGATGGTGGCGGCCGCCGCCATCTACGCGCCGGAAAGCTTCGGCATCGGCACGGTCGCCGACATCCATGCCCAGGCGCTGATCGAGATGAGCCTCGGCGTCGCCATCGGCGCCATCACCTTCACCGGCTCGGTCATCGCCTTCCTGAAGCTCGACGGCCGCATGTCGGGCAAGCCGATCATGATCGGCGGCCGCCATCTCATCAACATCGCGCTCGGCATCGCCCTGGTCGTGCTGATCGTGCTGCTCGTCACCACCGAGTCCAAGCTGGTCTTCTGGCTGATCGTCGCCGCCTCGCTGGTGCTCGGCGTGCTCTTGATCATCCCGATCGGCGGCGCCGACATGCCGGTGGTGGTGTCGATGCTGAATTCCTATTCGGGCTGGGCTGCGGCGGCGCTCGGCTTCACGCTTGGCAACCTGGCGCTGATCATCACCGGCGCGCTGGTCGGCTCGTCGGGCGCGATCCTGTCCTACATCATGTGCAAGGGCATGAACCGCTCGTTCATCTCGGTCATCCTCGGCGGCTTCGGCGGCGAGACGGCGGCGGCGGCCGACGACGGCATCGAGCGCACCGTCAAGCAGGGTTCAGCCGACGATGCCGCCTATCTGATGATGAACGCGCAGAAGGTCATCATCGTGCCCGGTTACGGCATGGCGGTCGCGCAGGCGCAGCACGCGCTGCGCGAAATGGCCGACAAGCTCAAAGCCAATGGGGTCGAAGTCAAATACGCCATCCATCCGGTGGCAGGCCGCATGCCCGGCCACATGAACGTGCTGCTCGCCGAAGCCAACGTGCCCTATGACGAGGTGTTCGAGCTCGAGGATATCAACTCCGAATTCGCGCAGGCCGACGTCGCCTATGTCATCGGCGCCAACGACGTCACCAACCCGTCCGCGCGCGACGACAAGGCCTCGCCCATCTACGGCATGCCGATCCTCGACGTCGACAAGGCCCGCACCTGCCTGTTCGTCAAGCGCTCGCTCGGCTCCGGCTATGCCGGCATCGACAACACGCTGTTCTACAAGGACGGCACCATGATGCTGCTCGGCGACGCCAAGAAGATGACCGAGGAAATCGTCAAGGCGTTTGATCACTGATCCGGACGGATCTCAGGACCCAGAAAAAAGCCCGGCTTCGCGCCGGGCTTTTTCGTATCCAGGAACCGCCGCTGCCGGTTAGGCCAGCTTGGCCAGCAGGCGCATGAAGGTCGCGGCTTCCCTGGTCGACAGCGGCGCCAGCGTCTCCTCGGTGATGGTACGGGCAAGCGGGAACAGCCGCTCGACCGCCTCGCGGCCCTCCGCCGTCAGGTTGACAAGCAAGCGGCGCTTGTCGACATCGTGCTTCGAGACATCCACCAGCCCGCGCGCCTTCAGCCGGTCGATGACGCCTTTCACCGTCGCGGCGTCCATGGCGATAAAGGTGCCGAGCTGGTTCTGCGAGGTCTCGCCGATGTCGTAGAGCTTGGCGAGCGCAGCGAATTGCGGCGGCGTCAGGTCGGCGATATGCGCGGCGAAGATCGCGACATGGCGCTGATGCGCCTTGCGCAGGATGAAGCCGACCTGGTCTTGCAGGTGATAGCCGTTTTCGTCGGGTTCTTCGGCCTCGACCAGTCGCAGCAGATTGTCCTCGGTGCTCATCTCAGCCCGTCCCACGCCTTGATGTCCTTGGCCGCCAGGCCGCCCATGCGGTCGTGCACGCGCGGGCCACAGGTCATGGCAAGGCAGAACAGGATCTCGTCGGGACGCGGCCCGTCGCTGATGCCGACTTCCATGGCGTCGAAATGGCTGCGCACATAGGCGGCGTTGATGTGGCCGAGCGGCACGTCGAGCCGCGAACCAAAGGCGCCGACCTTCTTGGCCGACGGCACGATCGCCTTGGCGTCGCCGAGCCGCTCGCGCATGGCGTAGCCGCCCGGCACGTGCCAGAGCGCGCCGTGCTCCAGCTCACCGGCGGAGCCGACGATGGCGCCCTTGCCGTAGCCGTCGATCTGCCTCACGTCACCGCCGAGCGCCGCAATCAGCCGATCTGCCAGCATCAAGCCGAGCGGCTTCAGGTCGTCCATTGCGCCCTGCAGCTCTTCGACGTAGCGGCCGGCAAAGGGGTTCTTCACCACGGCGAGAGCGGCGGCGCGACGGCGTGGCGCTGCCGCCACCGGACCGCCATCATGAAAAATCTCTTCGGTCAGGACCGCGATCTTGCGGATCGGGAATTCAGGCATGGGCAGTTTCCTTCGCTTTGTGCTTGTTGGGCGCGGCAAGCGCCACCGAACCACTGATGCGGGTCTCGCCGGCAAGGAACAGCGCCGAGGCCGATATCAGGCCGCGCCGGCGAAAATCTTCTGCGACGGCAAGCCCGTTGTCCAGCGCCCGCGCCACTTCGCCCGGCGATAGCGTCCCGACGCCCTGCGTCACCAGCCGGTCGCCGAGATCGCTGTCAGGCACAAGATCGCGAGCATGCACGCGCTCGATCGCACGGTGACCGGGCAGGTCGACGGCATTGGCGATGAGGGTCGCCGCGGCATCGGCTTCGGCGCCGGTGCGCGCCAGCACCGTGACAGCGTCGGCAATTCCCAGCGAAAACGAGCGGCCGCGCCAGCCGCTGGTCGCGACACCGCGTACGCCATCTTCGGCATGAATGGCGATGCGGTCGGCAAGGCCATGCCCGGTGCCGGCTATGGCCAGGGTCATCGACTGCCCCGAGCCGAGATGGAGGGCGCTGTCGCCGCCATTGTTGACATAGGCGCGATCGAGCCTTCGCCCGGCAAGCAGTGCACCAAGCATTTCGTCGGCTACCGAGCCGGCGACGGCCGCCATCGGCGTGATGAACATTTGCGCCAGCGGCGCCACCGCCACCTCCATGCGGCGCGCGGTCGGCCCGGCAAAGGCGCGAGGGCGCAAGGCGGCCGGGCGGCGCAGCTCCGGAAGCTCCTCAACCAGTTCCGCCAGGATGGTCTGGAACCGCGCGACGGCCTGACTGTAAGCGGCGCGGCATTCGCCCGCCTCGCCAAAGGTCTCGACGACAAGGTCGATCGGCCCATGGTTGAGGTGAAGCCGCCTGCCGTCGGCGAGCCAATGCGCCTGCGGGCCGGTCATCATCCGGCCCCGTTCGCAGCGGCACGCCGCAGCTGCGCCAGCGGCGGCCATGGGTTGTTGACGGCGGCGCCGGCGCCACGGCGCGGATTGAGGTACTCGCCGCCCCTGGCGAGGATGTCCTCGACGCTGCGGATCTCTGCCTCGTAGCCGCCCAGCCTGACATAGTCGTCGCGGCGCAAGGTGAATTCGATCGGCGCCACCAGCGCCGGCGTCGGCACATAGCCGAAGGCACCTTCTGGCACGCGGGTGACGTCGACCATCAGCGTGATGCCGCCGCCCGGCCAGACATAGACCGGCGCGCCGCCCACTGTAACGTAGGTCCTCAGGCCCTGCACCGAGCGGGTGAGGTTGACCGGGTTCTCGGTGACGCCGGCGCGCAGCGAGCCGCCGGCGCCGCCGATGAACAGGACGGTGCAGAGTGCCGGCTCGCAATTGTCCTCGATCAGGCCGACAGATTTCTGCAGCCGCTCGGGGAACGGCTTTTCGACCGGCTTCAACTGATCGTCGAGCTCGTAGTAGGCGAACTGCTCGCCTGTGGTCGAGACCATCAGCAGCGACAGGCCCGGCCGCGCGCCCTTCTTGGCATTCCATTCACCGAGAATCGACAGCGGATCGGAGATGGTGGTGCCGCCCCAGCCGAGGCCTGGCTCCGACACCTTGAAATAGCGACCGGGCGTCGAGCGACGGCCGATGATCTTGATCCCGGTATCCTGCCAGCCCAGCACCTTGCCGGCCTGATGCTCCGAGACGACGCCGGTGATGTGGTCGTCGACTACCACCACCTCGTCGACAAGGCCGCGCCATTGCGTGGCGAACATGCCGATGGTGGCCGAGCCGCAGCCGACGCGCATGCGGTGCTCGACCTTGCCGTCGATGACCGGCGGTTTGCCGGCTTCAACGATGACCGTCGCGCCGCCATCGATGGTGAGTTCCACCGGCTTGCGGTTGCACAGGTTGAGCAGCGCATCGCAGGTGGCGCGGCCTTCGGTCTTGGAGCCGCCGGTCAGATGATGGACGCCGCCGAGCGACAGCATCTGCGAGCCGTATTCGCCGGTCGTGACGTGGCCGATCGCCTCGCCTTCCGACCGCACTGTTGCCGTCTCGTCGCCGATATGGCGATCGGTGTCGATCTTCACCTTGACCCCGCAGTAGGAGAAGATGCCCTCGGTGACGACGGTGACGAGATCGACGCCGTCGACCTCCTGGCTGACGATGAAGGGCGCCGGCTTGTAGTCGGGATAGGTGGTGCCGGCGCCGATGGCGCTGACGAAGCGCCGGCCGGTGTTGACCAGCTCGCCGTTCCAGGCTTCGCCTTCGGCGACGAACGGCACGACAGCGCCGCCGGTCTCGGCTGCGTGGTCGAGGATGGTCAGCGGGTCCATGCGCACGATACGGCCGCCGACATTGCCGTAGCGGTCGCAGGCGCCGGTGCGGCCGTCGGCGATGTAGCACATGACCGGACAGGCATCGCAGCGGATCTTCTCCGCCACCTGCTTCTCGCCGGGATCGTGGGTTTCGAAACGTTCGGCAAGCTCGCTCATCGGCGCGCCTCCTTGTCGCGGATCGCCGCAAGGATGCGGCTCGGCGTCGCCGGCACCTTGGTGACGAGCACGCCGGTGGCGTGGCGGACGGCGTTGAGGATCGCCGGCGCGGTCGGGATCAGCACGTGTTCGCCCAGCCCCTTGGCGCCGAAGGGTCCTTCCGGGTCCGGAACCTCGACCAGTATGTGCTCGACCGGCGGCACGTCGCCGATGGTCGGGATGAGGTAGTCGTGCAGGTTCTCGGTGCGGCCGGGGATGTATTCCTCCATCAGCGCCATGCCGATGCCCTGCGCGATGCCGCCCTCGATCTGGCCCTCGACCAGCACCGGATTGATCGCCTTGCCGACGTCGTGCGCGGCGGTGATCCTGATCAGCCTTACGGTGCCCAGCTTGAGATCGACCTCCAGCTCGGCGATCTGCGCGCCATAGCCATAGACGGCATAAGGCTTGCCCTGCCCCTTGGCGTCAAGGGGCAGCGTCGGCGGGTCGTAGGTCTCTTCCGCAACGAACACCAATCCGTCGGCATTGGCTTTCAGCTCAGACAGGTCGACACGCCGTGTGGCGTCGCCTTCGCGGATGAAGATGCTGAAGCCGTCGAGCGCGATGGTCGCCCGGTCAGAGACATTGGCAAAGCGCAGGATTTTCTCACGCAATGCCCTGCCTGCCTTTTCGGCCGCCTTGCCGGTCACAAAAGTCTGGCGCGAGGCGGACGTCTTACCGGCGTCGGGCGTGATCGCGGTATCGGCGCACTTCAGGCGAAATTTTTGCAATGGCAGGCCGAGCGCATCGGCGCAGATCTGGCTGATGACGGTGTTCGATCCCTGGCCGATGTCGACGGCACCCTGATGCAGCACGACCTCGCCCGCGGCCGCGATGCCGACCTTGATGGTCGAGGGATTGGGCAGCGAGGTGTTGCCGCAGCCATACCAGCAGGAGGCGACGCCGACGCCCCGCTTTCTGTCCTCGCTGGCGGCGTTGAACGCCTCGGCCTCGGCGAGCGCGCGGGCCCAATGCGGGCGAAGCGCTTCCAGGCATTCGCCGATGCCGACGCCCGACTCGAGGCGCTGCCCGGTGACCGTTTCGGAGCCGTTACGAAGACAGTTTTTCAAGCGAAAATCAAGCCGATCCAGCCCAAGCTTGCCGGCAAGTTCGTCGTAGAGCGTCTCCTGCATGATCGTCGCCTGCGGCACGCCGAAGCCGCGGAAGGCGCCGGAGATCGGGCCGTTGGTGTGGATGGCCCGGCCTTCGGCGCGGTAGTTCGGCGTCAGGTAGGGGCCGGAGGCATGCACCGGCACGCGATTGGCGACGGTCGGACCCCAACTGGCATAGGCGCCGGTGTTGAAATCGCCGGAAAAGACCATGCCGGTGACGCGGCCACCGGCATCGGCGCCGATCGTCGCCTGCATCTCGGCGGGATGGCGCTTGGTGGTCGAAATCATCGATTCATTGCGGGTGTATGCAAGGGCCGCCGGGCGGCCCGTCCTCATCGCCACCAGGCCGATCAGCGGCTGCAGCGAGACGTCGAGTTTCGAGCCGAAGCCGCCGCCGGTGGCGGTCGGCACGATGCGCACCTTGTCGACGGCAAGACCGAGCACCTTTGCCGTGTCGTCGCGGTCCATATAGGGCGCCTGCGTGCAGGCGACGACGACCAGCGTGTCGCCGTCCATGTAGGCATAGCCGGCTTCCGGCTCGATATAGGCATGCTCGACATAGGAGGTTTCGATGGCGCCGGACACGGTGACGGCGGCGCCGGCAAGCGCTGCGTCAGGATCGCCGCGTTCGACGAAGCCTGAGGTGAGCAGGTTCGCCGGACGGTGCCGGTGCAGCAGCGCCGCGCTATCGGCCTTCGCGTCCGAGGGCTGCAGGACATGCGGCAGCTCGGTCCATGAAACCGGAAAATCCGTCAGATCGAGATCGAGGATCGCTTCGCGCTCGCCCGCCACCAGCGCAACCGCCTCGCCGCGAAAGCGCGCTACGCCTTCCGCGAGCGCCGGCTGGTCGGCAAAGGGACCGATGACACCGAAGCAGTTGTGGCCCGGAATGTCGGCGGCGGTGAAAACGCCGGCGATGCCCGCATGGGCGCCCGCCCAGGCTTCGAGATCGCCGAATGCGAAGCGGGCATGGTAGTGGGGCGAGCGGACCACCAGCACGGCAAGCGCGTCGGCCGGGAAAGAGTCGCCGCCAAACTTCTCGTCGCCGGTAACCTTCGGCACTCCGTCGAGGCGGATCGGCGAGGCGCCGACGGCGCGGCCAACCTCTGGCATGCGAGGATCAAGGCTGTCGACGCGCCGCGATGCGTCCATGACGGCGGCGATGATCTTCCGGTAACCGGTGCAGCGGCACAGCACACCGCCCAGTGCGTCCTGCGTCTCGACCTCGCTCGGCTGGGGATTGCGCTCGAGAAGCGCTGTCGCCGCCACCAGCAGGCCCGGCGTGCAGATGCCGCATTGCGCCGCGCCGTGATCGAGGAAGGAAGCCTGCAACGCCGACAGCCTGCCATTGGCAAGGCCCTCGACCGTGGTCACGGTCGCGCCCGACACGGAAGCGGCCGGCACCAGGCAGGCGCAGACCGGGTCGCCGTCGACCAGCACGGTGCAGGCGCCGCAGTCGCCGGCGTCGCAGCCGACCTTTGTGCCGGTCAGCCGCAATTCGTCGCGCAGCACCTGGGAAAGGCGACGTACCGGAGGTACGGAGACGCTGACCGCAGCGCCATTGACCTCGAAGGCGATATCGCTGTGTTCCATGCTGATGCCGGACTGGACTTCGCTCATCTGAGGCTGAACCTGGCTCATGCAGCCACCTGGTCGCCAGCAGTGTGGCCGATAGCGCCAAGCACGGCGCGGGCGACGAGCTCGCGCGCCGCATCCTGTCGGTATTGGGCGCTGCCGCGCACGTCGGCGATCGGCGACAGTTCATCGATCGGCGCGGCGAGCACGACCCGACAGAGGGCTTCGTTGGCCGGCAGGCCGAGCAACGCCGCCTCGACGCCCGTGAGCCGCCTGGCGACCGCCGAGCAGGCGCCGACGGCGATGGCCGCTTCAGCGACGGCGCCATCGTCGACGACAAGGCGCGCCGCCGCCATGGCGATGGAGATGACCAGATAGCGTCGGGCGCCGAGCTTGACGAAGGCAGATGTGCCGCCAGCCGCCGGTTTCGGGACGCGAATGGCGGTGACCATCTCGCCCGATGCCAGGGCGGTGCGGCGATTGCCGAGAATGAACTCGCCGAGCGGCAGACGGCGCAACGCCTTCGCCGAGCGCAGTTCGACCTCGGCGTCGAGCACCAGAAGCGCCGGCACGCCGTCGGCGGCGGGCGAGGCGTTGCAGAGATTGCCGGCGATGGAGGCGACATTCTGGATCTGCACGGAACCGACGTCGCACGCTGCCGCCTTCAACGCGTCGAAGGCCGCCGGAAGCGGATGGCGGACCAGATCGGTCCAGGTGGTGCGCGCGCCGATCAGCCAGTGCGTTTCGCTCTCCACGATACCGCGCAGGGCCGTCAGGCCGTTGATGTCGAGAATGTTTTCGCGAAACGGCTTGTTGCCTTGCGCCGGATAGAAATCGGTGCCGCCCGCCAGGATGCGCCAGCGATCCTCGCCAAGCAAGGCGAGCGCCTCGTCGACCGTGGTGGGTTTCGCGTAACGGATCACGCCTTGCCTTCCCAGAAAAGGGGCCTTTGCGAGGGAACCTGCCGGCGTCCCGCCGGCCAAAATTCATTCGTATGCAAATGATATCAAGTCGGCAGGAATTGTCAAAGCCGGAGTTTCCGGCCTCCGCATCGGCGAGTGGTTCCACGCGATTGTTACGCCGCTGGAGGTTGACGTCGCCGGCCATCTGGTCAAGTTTCTGCGTCCGGTCGCGACAGCGGCATTTTACTTGAGCCCACGCTGAGGAGGAGGCCTATGGCCGACGAAGCGCTTGTTGTCATCGACCTGCAAAACGACTTCTGCCCCGGTGGCGCGCTGGCGGTGGCCGGCGGCGACGAGATCGTGCCACTGGTCAACGACCTGATCCGGCGAACCGAGCACGTCGTACTGACGCAGGACTGGCACCCTGCCGGCCATTCGAGCTTTGCCTCCAGCCATCCCGGCAAACAGGCTTTCGAGACGATCGACATGGCTTATGGGCCGCAGACGCTCTGGCCGGATCACTGCATACAGGGCAGTCTCGGCTCTGATTTCCATTCGGGTCTTGCCTGGACCAAAGCTGAGCTGGTGATCCGCAAGGGTTTCCGCCCGGCGATCGACAGCTATTCGGCCTTCTTCGAGAACGACCACACGACCCAGACCGGCCTGGCCGGCTATCTGCGCGAACGCGGCATCGACACCGTGACGCTGGTCGGGCTGGCGACCGACTTCTGCGTCGCCTTTTCGGCGCTGGACGCCGTCAAGCAGGGCTTCAAGACAACCGTGCGGCTAGACGCCTGCCGCGGCATCGACCTCAACGGCTCGGTCGAGGCGATGCTGAAGCGAATGCGCGAGGCCGGCGTGGTGCTCGAAGACCATTTGTCGGACTGACCGGACTGTGAGGCGTCGAGGGGGCTTCATACAATTGGCGTGGACACTGGCAGCAGGCCTACCAGCCCTGGCTATCCTTCTGTTTCCGCAATTCGCCTTCGCAGCGGAGAACCACGAACTGCCCGGCGAGGCGATGTCGCTCTGGTGGGTGCTGCCATTTGCCGGCCTGCTGCTGTCGATCGCCACCGGACCGCTGCTCTTTCACCACGTCTGGGAGCATCACTACGGCAAGATCACCGCGGGCTGGGCAATGCTGGTGGTGGTGCCGCTGGCGATCGCCTTCGGGATGCCTTCGGCCATACAAGCGGTGCTGCACACACTGCTCACCGAATACATGTCCTTCATCATCCTTTTGTTCGCGCTCTACACGATCTCCGGCGGTGTCCTGCTTGCCGGCAACATCCACGGCACGCCGCTGGTCAATGCCGGGCTTCTGCTTGCCGGCGCGCTGCTTGCCTCCGTGATCGGCACGACCGGCGCCTCGATGATCCTGATCCGGCCGATCCTGCGCGCCAACGACAACCGGCCGTTCAACGCCCATGTCGTCATCTTCTTCATCTTCCTGGTCTCCAACATCGGCGGCTCGCTGACGCCGCTCGGCGACCCGCCGCTGTTCGTCGGCTTCCTGCGCGGTGTCGATTTCTTCTGGACGACCGCCAATCTCTGGCGCGAGACGCTATTCACCGGCGGACTAGTGCTCCTGGTCTTTCTGGGCATCGACACCATGCTGCACCGGCGCGAGGGCGGCATGCCGAAGATCATGGACCCGACGCCGGACAAGGAGGTCCGCCTGCGCGGCCTGCCCAACATTCCGCTGCTGGCCGGGGTGATCGGCGCGATCCTGATGTCGGCGACCTGGAAGCCGGGCGCCGGTCTTTCCATCCTCGGCGTCGGCCTCGAACTGCAGAACCTCGTGCGCGACGCCATCATCCTGGCGCTGGCGTTCGCCTCGCTCGCCGTCTCGCGCAAGAGCCATCGCGAGGCGAACGGCTTCACCTGGGGACCGATCGCCGAGGTGGCGAAATTGTTTGCCGGCATCTTCATCGCAATCGTGCCGGTGATCGCCATCCTGAGGGCCGGCCCCGGCGGCGCGCTGGCGCCGCTGGTCGCGCTGGTGACATCGCCTTCCGGCCAGCCGAACAACTTGGCCTATTTCTGGCTGACCGGGGCGCTGTCGTCCTTCCTCGACAATGCGCCGACCTATCTGGTTTTCTTCGAGCTTGCCGGCGGCGACCCGCAGCGCCTGATGGGCGAATTCGCATCCACCCTCGCCGCGATCTCGGCCGGCGCGGTGTTCATGGGCGCCAACACCTATATCGGCAATGCGCCGAACTTCATGGTCTTTGCGATCGCCAGGCATCGCGGCGTGAAGATGCCGGGGTTCTTCGGCTACATGGCGTGGTCGGGTCTGGTGCTGATCCCCGCTTTCCTGATCGCCGGCTTCCTGTTTTTCGGCTGAGCCGAAAAGCCAACCGGCGCTTCTGCGTATGCGGGGCCAGCGGTTTCTGCTATTGTCGGGGAGGGTGCGGGGT
>NZ_RZOJ01000159.1:0-12186 GCF_003998845.1 Mesorhizobium sp. M4A.F.Ca.ET.022.05.2.1
GCTTTTGCTCGACGAGCCGATGGCCGGCATGACCGCCGGCGAAAAGATCGAGATGGCCGCCTATGTGCGCGCCGCGCGCGACCGCTTCGCCACCACCGTCGTGCTGATCGAGCACGATGTCGGCGTCGTCATGGGCCTTTCGGACCGCATCGCCGTGCTCGACTACGGTCGCAAGATCGCCGACGGCACACCCGACGAGATCAGGAACGATCAGCGCGTCATCGATGCCTATCTCGGGGTCGCCTCCGACAATGAGGATGGGGCAGGCATATGATCGGCGATTTCGACTACCAGTTCTTCCTCGAGGTGCTGACCGGGGGGCTGCTCTCAGGTGTCATGTACTCGCTGGTCGCGATCGGCTTCGTGCTGATCTACAAGACGTCCGGCGTGCTGAACTTCGCGCAAGGGGCGCTGCTGCTCTTCGCGGCTCTGACCTTCGTCAGCCTCGTCGAGCGCGGCGTTCCGTTCGCGCTGGCGCTTGCTGTCACCTTCGCCATCATGGTGGCGCTCGGCATCGGCATCGAGCGCGCGGTGCTGCGGCCGCTGACCAACAAACCGCCGATCACGCTGTTCATGGCCACGCTCGGCCTCTCCTACATCATCGAGGGCGCCGCCCAGCTCATCTGGGGCACACAGGTACACGGACTCGAGCTCGGCATCGAGGACGTGCCGCTGGAAGTCGGCGGCGTGCTGATCAGCCAGTTCGACATCTTCGCCGCCGCCGTGGCCGCCGCCATGGTGCTGCTCTTGTCGCTGTTCTTCCGCTACACCCGCATCGGCTTAAGCTTCCGCGCCGTCGCCGACGACCAGTTCGCGGCACTTGCCGTCGGCCTCAGGCTGCCGCTGATCTGGGCGAGTGTGTGGGCCGCGGCCGGCCTTGTCGCGCTGGTGGCCGGGCTGCTGTGGGGCGCCCGTCTCGGTGTCCAGTTCTCGCTGTCGCTGGTGGTGCTGAAGGCGCTTCCCGTGCTCGTGCTCGGCGGCTTCGATTCCATCGTCGGCGCCATCGTCGGCGGGCTCTTGATCGGCGCCAGCGAGAAGCTCGCCGAGGTCTATGTCGGCGACTATTTCGGCGGCGGCATCGAAAGCTGGTTCGCCTATGTCGTCGCGCTCGTCTTTCTGCTGATCCGTCCCTCCGGCCTGTTCGGCCAGAAGCTTGTCGAAAGGGTCTGACCATGAGCGCGATCGCAACCGAATTGCCCGCAGTCGAATTGTCCACGGACGCAGGCCTGCCGAAATGGCTGGCGCCGCTGATCCTCGTCGCCTTCGCCTACACGGTCGTGCCGCTCATCGGCGGCTCCTATCTGTTCGAGGCGATCCTGCTGCCGTTCCTGGCGCTCAGCCTGGCGGGCGTCGGGCTGAACCTCCTCACCGGCTATGCCGGCCAGGTGTCGCTCGGCAGCGCTGCCTTCATGGCGGCAGGCGCTTTCGCGGCCTATAATTTCAACCTGCGCATCGAAGGCCTGCCGCTCGTCGCCAGCATCATCCTCTCCGGCCTCGTCGCCGCCGCCATCGGCATCGTCTTCGGCTTGCCAAGCCTGCGACTCAGGGGCTTCTACCTGGCTGTCTCGACGCTCGCCGCGCAGTTCTTCGTGCAGTGGGCGCTGACCAAGTTCAGCTGGTTCTCCAACGACTCGGCCTCGGGCGTCATCGACGCGCCCAGGCTCTTCATCGCCGGCTTCGAGTTCGAAGGCGCGGTCGGCCGCTATCTCTTCGCGCTCACGATCGTCGTCATCCTGACCTTCCTCGCCTACCGGCTGGTCGAGTCGCAGACGGGGCGCAATTTCATCGCCATCCGCGACAACGAGACGGCGGCACGCATCATCGGCATACCGGTGCTGAAGACGAAGCTGCTCGCCTTCGCCATCTCGTCCTTCATCATCGGCGTCGCCGGCGTCATCTGGGCCTTCGCCTATCTCAGGACCGTCGAGCCGGCCGGCTTCAATCTCGACCGCTCGTTCCAGATCCTGTTCATCATCATCATCGGCGGCCTCGCTTCGATACGCGGCGCGTTCCTCGGAGCGGCGCTCATCGTGGTCTTTCCGCTGGCGCTGTCGCGCCTCGGCAATTTCCTGCTCGGCGACGTGTTCGATTCAGGCGTGCTCGACATGAGCCAGCGCATCGTGTTCGGCGCCCTGATCATCCTCTTTCTGATCCTGGAACCCGATGGGCTGGTCGCCCTGTGGGACAGGGTCCGAAGACGGCTCCTGCTCGCCTGGCAATCGAGCTAGCCGGCTCGGGGCAGCGGCCCCGACCAACCAGACATCGGAAAATGAACCAAGGCCGAACAAGGCCAAACCGGGAGTACCTCAACCATGACCTTCCTAACCACAGTAAAGGCAGTCGCGCTGTCGGCGGCACTGGCCGTGTCGGTGGCCTTGCCGGCCGCCCACGCCGACGAGCAGTATTTCCCGCTGCAGAGCTATCGCGTCGGGCCCTATGCGGCCGGTGGCACCGGCTTCTTCGGCGGCTTCATCGACTATCTCAACCTCATCAACACCCGCGACGGTGGCGTCAACGGCGTCAAGCTGACGTGGGACGAGTGCGAGACCCAGTATGAGGTCGAGCGCGGCGTCGAGTGCTACGAGCGGCAGAAGAGCCATGCCGGCGCCGCTGCCTGGAACCCGCTCTCGGTCGGCATCGCCTACGCCATGATCGACCGCATCACTTCGGACAAGGTGCCGCTGATCACGGTCAACCACGGCCGCACCGACTCCACCGACGGGCGTGTGTTCCCTTACGTCTTCCCGCTGCTGCTCAATCCCTACAGCGAGACGTCCGGCATCGTGAACTACATCGCCTCCAAGGAAGGCGGCATCGACAAGCTGAAGGGCAAGAAGATCGTCGTGCTCTATCACGGCTCGCCCTATGGCAAGGAGACGATCCCGATCTATGAGCTGCTGGCGCAGAAATACGGCTTCACCGTGCAGCAGATCGAGGTGCCGCATCCCGGCAACGAGCAGCAATCGCAATGGCTGACGATCCGCCGCGCCAAGCCGGACTTCGTCGTCCTGCGCGGCTGGGGCGTGATGAACCCGGTGGCGCTGAAGACGGCGGTGAAGGTCGGCTATCCCGTCGACCACATCATCGGCAACGTCTGGTCGAACTCGGAAGAAGACGTCATCCCCGCCGGCGACGCCGCCAAGGGCTACACCGCCATCACCACGCAGGCCTCCGGCAACAGCTATCCGGTGGTCAAGGAGATCGTGAAGACCGTCTACGACGCCGGCAAGGGCAACCTCGAGGACAAGTCGCGCATCGGCTCGGTCTATCACAACCTCGGCATCGTCAACGGCATCCTCAATGTCGAAGCCATCCGCATCGCGCAGGAGAAGTTCGGCCATCGCACGCTGACCGGCGACGAGGTCCGTTGGGGCTTCGAGCATCTCAAACTCGATCCGGCCAAGGTCGAGGCGCTCGGCGCCAAGGACCTGTTCCACTCCATCAATGTCAGCTGGGATAATCACGAAGGCGAAGGCTACGTGACCTTCCAGCAGTGGGACGGCAAGAAGTGGAACGTCGTCTCCGACTGGATCGCCCCCGACTGGGCGCTGCTGCGGCCGATCATCGAGAAGTCGGCCGAGGCTTACGCGGCGGAGAAGGGCATCAAGCTGCGCACAGCCGCCGATGCCGACGCGGTAGCCGCTACCAACTGATCCACTCGAGCGGGCGCCGGACCAGGTTCCGGCGCCCGGTCACTTCATTTGCAACAACCGGGAAAGACGCGATGCCAGGCAATGACGTCATCCTTGTCGTGGACACAATCCACGCCACCTACAACCACGCCATCACCGCGCTGCACGGCGTCAGCTTCGAGCTCAGGCGCGGCGAGATCCTGGCGCTGCTCGGTGCCAACGGCGCCGGCAAGAGCACGACGCTGAAGGCGGTCTCCAACCTCCTGCCCGCCGAGCGCGGCCAGATCAACGCCGGCGCGATCCGCTTCGAAGGAAGCGACGTCACCCGCCGCAAGCCTGGCGACCTCGTGCGCGCCGGGCTTGTCCAGGTGCTGGAGGGGCGCCACTGCTTCAAGAGCCTGACCGTCGAGGAGAATTTGGTCTCCGGCGGCATCGGCCGCAGCGGCCGGCGCGCCGAGATCAACCAGGACCTCGAACGGATCTACGGCTTCTTCCCGCGGCTGGCCGAGAAGCGCCGCACGCTTGCCGGGCTGACCTCGGGCGGCGAGCAGCAGATGACGGCCATCGGCCGGGCGCTGATGTCACGCCCCCGCCTGCTGGTCCTCGACGAGCCGTCCATGGGGCTCGCGCCGCTGGTCGTCCAGGACATCTTCCTGGCGCTGAGGAAGCTCAACCGGGAGGCCGGCCTGTCGATCCTGGTCGCCGAGCAGAACTCGGCCGTCGCACTCAGATATGCCGACCACGCCACCGTGCTCGAGAACGGGGTTTCCGTCCTGTCCGGACCGGCGGCGGAGCTGCGCCAGCGCGAGGACGTGCGCGCCTTCTATCTCGGCCAGCAGGCTTCGCCCGCCGCGCCGGCCGTCCATCTTCATGCCGTCGCCTGAACCGAAATCCGAAGGAGAATGAAATGACTGTGTCCAACGTCAAGACCGACAAGGCCGCGGCCGCCGTGCCACCCGTCGCGCGGCCAGCCGAGCCGGCGCACATCATCAAGGACGACGCCGAGGCTATCGCGGTCGCCCAGAGGCTCGCCGCCGAATTCGTCAAGGACTCCTCCCGGCGCGACCGCGACCGGGTCTGGCCCGTGGCCGAGCTCGATCAGTTCTCGCAGAGCGGCCTGTGGTCGATCAACGTGCCGAAGGCGTTCGGCGGCCCCGAAGTGTCCTACGCGACGCTAGCCAAGGTGATCGAGATCATCTCGGCGGCCGACTCCTCGATCGGACAGATCGCGCAGAACCATCTCGGCGTCGTCGCCGCCATCCGCACCGTCTCCGACAAGGACCAGCAGGCAGTGCTCTTTCCCGAAGTGCTGAAAGGCACGCGGTTCGGCAACGCCTTCTCGGAATTCGGCTCCAAGCGCGCCGCCGATTTCGAGACACGCTTCACCGACGCCGGCGACCACGTCGTCGTCAATGGCCAGAAGTTCTATTCGTCCGGAGCGCTTCTGGCGCATCTGGTGCCGATCGTGGCGCTCGACGATGAGGGCCGCGCCTGGTACGCGATCGCCGACCGCGGCGCGCCGGGCCTGACGGTGATCGACGACTGGTCGAGCTTCGGACAGCGCACGACGCTGTCGGGCACGGTCATCATCGACAACGTCAAGGTGCCGAAGACGCATCTCGTGCCCGGCTACAAGGGCTATGACAAGCCGACCGCCGACGGCGCCATCTTCCAGATCATCCAGGTCGCGGTCGACACCGGCATCGCGCAGGCGGCGATCGACGAGACGGTCCAGTTCGTCCGGACCAAGAGCCGTGCCTGGATCGACAGTGGCGTCGACAATGCCTGGGACGATCCCTACACCATCCAGGCCATCGGTGATCTGACGCTTCGCCTGCACGCCGCGCAGGCGCTGCTGGAAAAGGCCGGCCACGCCATCGACACAGCCGTCGCCGAGCCGACCGCCGAGACGGTGGCGCACGCCCAGGTCGTCACGGCGGAGGCGAAGATCCTGTCGACCGAGATCGCGATTGCGGCGACGAACAAGCTGTTCGAGCTTGCCGGAACGCGCTCGACGCTTGCCGAGCACAATCTCGACCGGCACTGGCGCAATGCCCGCACCCACACGCTGCATGATCCGGTGCGGTGGAAATATTCGATCCTCGGCAAGTATTTCCTCAACGGCGAGAAGCCGCCGCTGCACGCCTGGAGCTGAATCGCGCCGTTCCGTCGAGCCCGTCGGCGTCGACCAAGTTTCCCCAAGCGGCGGCCCCGCCGAGCCGCCTACAGATCAATCCAGGAGCCACCCCGGAGTCCGCCCCAATGTCAAATCCAGCAATCGTCGGTTTTTCCGGCAATATCACCCGCCCGTCGAAGACGCGCGCCTTCGTCGACCTCATCGTGCAGGACATCGCCACCCGCCACCGCCTCTCTTCCAGAACCTATGACATCGATGATGTCGGTCTGTCGTTGGGCACCGCCAAATGGGCGCGTGACCTCGACGCGCGGGCGCAGGCGATACTTTCAGACGTCATTGCCGCGGACGTGCTCGTCGTAGGCTCGCCGACCTACAAGGGCAGCTATACCGGGCTGTTCAAACATTTCTTCGACCTGATCGATCCGTCGGCGCTGAGAGGCAAGCCGGTGGTTCTCACCGCCACCGGAGGCGGCGAGCGCCATTCCTTGATCGTCGAGCATCAGCTCAGGCCGCTTTTCGGTTTCTTCGAGGCTTTCGCGCTGCCCACAGCCGTCTACGCGACCGACAAGGACTTCACAGATGGCGTGCTGCGCTCCGAACTGATCCTGAAACGGGCGGCGCAGGCTGTTGATGAAATCGCGGTTCTGCTCATTAATAAGTCCGGAGTCAGAATAGCAGCGGAATAGGCATGCAGCGGTGCTGCAGCGGCTAGTAAGTCTCGCTTTCCTAGCCGACGCTAGCGCACCTTTACAGTCTCGGACAAGCCGGGCGCATAGGGCGGATGCAAGGTCGCTTTGTTGCCGATCATCTGGAAAAACGGACGTTCCGTTGCGGCCCCTCGCAGCCTTTAATAATGCTCGGCCGGAGCCGCTGAAGGGGGTGAGGGCTATCGACGTCAACCGCGTCGAAAACACGGGAACCTGCCTATCCGTGTCCGATTTGTGTGCTTCGAAAATCGCATAAAAGGCAGTGTGAAACGCGGGCTGGAGGCCAGGCATTTGTTCTTGGCTCTTTCGTTAATGGAATGGACTACCTACCGGCAGATACGCTTGGCGAGTCGTCGGCGCTCATCGGCACACCCCCGCGAACTCGCTTGCGACATTATCGAGAGCTAGGTTCCCAGAAATTTTTGCGACTGTGATCATCCGGTCTTGACGCTGGAAATCGACCTTCACATATTTTTCGCAGGTCGCCGCCGTTCGTTGGGGCGACCATCGTCAACAACCCGAAATCGTTCAAAGAATTGGAGGTTTCTATGAGCGAGAGAACATTCGAAAGCCCTTTGTTCGTGAGAGCCGCGGAAGGTCTCATTCAGGAAATAGCCTGCCTTGAGGAAGCCTTCGATTTCCTCGATGAATGGCCTTCGCACCGGCGCGGAGTGATCTATGAGACCGCTAAGCGGGCATGCTGCCGCGCCTTCGACGGCAGCGTGCCTTTGAAAGTCGCCCGCGACGCGTTCGCCGGCTTTGCCCGGTCGGTGAAAATCCTCGAGGATGGCGCCACGGCGATGCCCTGGATGGCCGGCGCGAAGATGGGCCAGACCGGCGGCATTGCCGCCTGACTGTTTCGGAGGGAGGAAATGATGCTTTCCCAGCCTTTCGAAAAGCCCGTTCGCGTTTGGGTCGGGCTTGGTTTTCCGCGGCAATTGAACTCCGTTGTCGATGCCTACCAGTTCGTCACGGATTGGTGTGGCAACAGTCCGGAGCAAAAGGCGGCGATCCGCGCCTGCAAAGCCGCGCTGGCCGGCGACATCGACGCAGAGACCGCGCGCGGCATTCTTGTGCGGTTCGCTAGGAAGAAGGACATCCTGGTGGAAGACGGAACGATGACGCCAGTCAAAACCACGGGGAGACCGTTGCACGTCTGATAAGCAATCGACCTCGGGGCGACGGCCATTCGGCCGCCGCCCCGCATCGCCAGCCGCAATGCGCCGCAATCCCGTGGCGCGGCATAGTCTTGAAAATCGTCCCGAGCGGACTAAGCAGGCAGACTGCCTTTCAGACCTTGAATGGCGAAATCGCCTAACTAAATCGTAAAATGCCGGAGGCCCATTTCGGGACCGGCCTGTCGGACGGATGCAAGAAAGCGTCCGACAGCAAGCTTGTACCCATGTTGCTCAAAGGAGGATGTGGCTATGAGAAACACTTTCGACTTCACCCCCCTGTTCCGGTCGGGCATCGGCTTCGACCGAATGTTGAACGCGCTCGAAGCCGCGAGCCGTGTGGAGACAGTCGACAACTGGCCTCCCTACGATATCGCCAAAAAAGGGGAGGACGACTACCGCATCACCATGGCGGTGGCCGGCTTCTCGCAGGATGAGCTGGACATCACCCAGGAGCACAACATGCTCATGGTGTCCGGCCAGAAGCCCGCGGAAGACAATGCCGAATACCTGCACCACGGCATTGCCGAAAGGGCCTTCCGTAGACGGTTCGAACTGGCTGACCATGTCAAGGTCGTGAACGCCAGCCTTGTGAACGGTCTGCTGACGATCGATCTCAAGCGCGAGATTCCTGAAGAGATGAAGCCGCGCCGCATCGAAATCGGTAGCGTCAAGGCAAAGCCGAAAGCCGAGGCGAGGCAGATCGAGGCCGACACCCAGGCTGCCTGACGCTGTCCGGTGACCGACTGGACAAGGCGCCGGACGATGGGCCCGGCGCGCCGGAAAGTATTGTAATCCATGACCGAACAGAAGGAGACGACATATGAGTGTCCGTGATCTTATTCCGTGGAGCCGTGGCAATGGCGACCAGCTTCCGAGCGTCTTTCGAGACAATGATCGCGATCCATTCCTGTCCTTGCATCGCGAGGTGAATCGATTGTTCGACGACGTGTTCCGTGGCTTTGATTCCAGCCTGCCGGCCTTTAGCAGGGCTTCTTCCTTCGGCGGCGGCTGGCCGAGCGTCGAGATTTCCGACGGCGAGAAGGCGGTCAAGGTGACCGCCGAAGTACCCGGTCTGGAGGAGAAGGACATCGAGGTCCTGCTCGACGATGGCGTGCTGACGCTGAAGGGCGAGAAGCGCTCGGAGATGGAAGATAAGGACAGGCAGTTCTCAGAGCGCTACTACGGCCGCTTCGAGCGCCGTATCCGCCTCGGTTACGAGGTCGAGCAGGACAAGATAGACGCCCGCTTCAAGAACGGTGTGCTGACGGTCACGCTGCCGAAGACCGCGAAAGCGCAGTCCCAGGCCAAGCGCATCGAAATCAAGCACTGAGGCAGTTGGGGCGGCGGCGGATTGAGCCGCCGCCGTCCTTCGCCAATCGGGGAGGGACTGCAGAACGCCACGCAGATCGCATCGGAACTGTCACGCGGCAAGGGCATGGTCGTTGTCTTCGTGACAGGAAGCCCAGACCAGATCCTCCACCCTCGGCTCAGGGCGGCAAGCTGCGAGCCAAAGGAAAATGAATTGGGGGCGCGGCTAGCCGGCACTGCGGATTTCTTCGGACGGAGGGTCATTGAATCGGAAGCCAGTCAAACCGCCGCGGAAGGGTGGAAACCCGGTGTGCCACTCTCTTGAACTCACAAGAGGCACTTCCAATATTTTTTCCGTGACGAGAGCGCCCATCGCGTCAGAGCGGAAATTGTGCCTTGCACGGCTATTCCCGCTGAATGGGTCTCGTATGCGCTCCACGGCCAGAAGGAGGTTGCTATGGAAAGTGGAACGTTCAAGCAGCCGATTTTTGTGAGGGACGACGGCTTCGTTCTCCGAAGGATCGACTGTGTTATGGATGCCATAGAGTTCCTTGAGGAATGGCCGGTCGAAAGACGTGGCCTTCTTCACAACGCGGCATCTGAAACGTGCTGTTCCGCTTACGACGGCGGGAAGTCTGTCGAGGCGGCACACAAAACCTTTACGACTTGGGCTCGCAGGGTCGGGGTTATCGAGGATGTCCCCGTGGCGCCGTCATGGATGACAGGCCCGAAGATCGGCGCGGACCACTCTTTGCAAACTGATGCCTGAAATTCGCAGCGGCGGTCTCCGTACCGCCGCAGCATCCGGTCGATCGCGAAAAGGATCAGTACAAGCGGAGAGCGACATGGCCTCGGATCTCTCTGATCATCTGAAACCACGACGAAGCGCCAGTCCTTGGAGCGCTGGCTGGGGATGCGAGTTGGCAAGGAAGAAATTGCCCCCGCCAGATAGGCTTCCTGCCGATGCGGATCGGGACCGGGCGACCAGCCCATGGATGCGATGTCCTGTAGCAGCTAGCCATACGCCCTTGACCCAGATGGCGTCGAGGATGCCATCGAGAAGCCCGTGGTGGCGTCCGTTTCCGGACATGGACGGAGGAAACGATGATAATGACACGTAAGGACGTTGTCTCGGTCCTTGGGCCGATCGACGAAACGCTCATCGCCGATATCTTGTCCACCGGCGCCTCGTTCGAGGAACTCAGTGAGGCCTGGGCCTGGCTCAACGGCGATGAGGCGCTGATGGGCGAAGGACGGCCGCTGCCGGGCACGCGCGTCGCCGAACTGATCGACCTCCTTGATGCCGACAAGGACGATTGAGCGCTCCGATGCGGCAAGAGCTCCTTGGCGCCCCGAGCAGGACGATTGCTTGCTGGCAAAAGACATCAAAAACGGAGGAAGTGATGAACGACGTTCGTTTTCCCGAACCTGTTACCCTGGAATTTTCCCCCGCCTCACGCAAGGTCGCCAGCAGCTTCGAGGCACTGGAATGCCTGGACCAGCAGTGGCCCCATTGGGCGCGCGGAGGGAGTTGGCGTGCTGCCGCGCGCGCCTGCCGCGACGCGCTGGACGGATGGCGCAGCGCACGCGATGCGCACAAGGCCTTCCTCAGGGCGGCAAGGCGGGCTGGGTTGGTTCTGCCGGCAGCGCGCGCTCCTCGCAAGTCAAGCCAACCACGGATGATCGGCGCCCTGCGGCCCGAGATGAGCTTTATTGGATGGCAATGACCCCGTCCACGGCGCGCCATTCCGACGGCTTGATCAGCCGGTGGTGGGCGACGCGCACGGAGTGCAGCGCGCCGTCCAGCTCGCTTTCCCAATAGTCGAGAAAGCCTTTCAGCTCCGGGAAGTTCGGCGCAAGATCGTATTCCTGCCAGACATAGAGCTGAAGCAGGCTCGGGTGGTCAGGAAAATGGTAGTGGATTTCGGCCGTGGTCAGGCCGTAGCCTTCCATCTGCAGGCGGAATTCCCTGCTGACCGCAGTGACCATATGCGTCTCCTTGACTTACGACATCAGGCGTCCAGGCGGTCAGACATGTGCCTGTGGCCACTCTCAGCCGGGATCGGGCGGTTTGCGTCGTCCAACCGGCATAGGGCATCCATGATCTGATCGAAGGAGATCGTCTGCTCGGCTCCCGGCGGTCGGCGCAGCGTCGGAACGGATTCCACCGCGCAGGCATCCGAGGCCCAGGATGAGAGGATCGCCCGCTTCTCCTGAATGTCGAGCGTATCCTCCTTAAGGACGTCGTCTGGATGGGTGAAATGGCGCGCCGGCGACAACAAACGGTCGAGCGCGAGGTCGGATGTTTCGGGAACAAGAGAAAGGTTGATCGGCTTGGGATTGTGTCGGTCCATCGTGGTCCTCCGTCTTTCCAAAAGCTCCTTTGTCAGACTCCGGTTTGACGCCATCGCCGGCGGCGAAGGCTTGGATTATCTTGTTCCTTCGTCGGGAAAATTCAAGCGGGAATGCGCGGCTGTAATCCAAATTAGCCACATGTTTTCATGGCACTAGCACTCGATTGGTGCGAGTGCCAAAAAATTCTGCCGAACCTCTTGAAACCGAAAAGTCGCAGAACTAGCTCGATATGCGCGCGATGCCCGCGAGGGGTCACCGCACCCCGCACCGATCCGATATTGCCGGTCCGGTGTGGAGGAACCTCAAAAATCTGTTTGTCCAGAAGGAGAACGATATGGCGTTCCGTCCATTGCATGACCGTATCCTGGTCCGCCGCATCGAGGCCGATGAAAAAACGGCCGGTGGCATCATCATCCCCGACACCGCCAAGGAGAAGCCGCAGGAGGGCGAGGTCATCGCCGTCGGACCTGGTTCGCGAGATGAGAGCGGCAAGCTCACGCCTCTCGACGTCAAGGCGGGCGATCGCATTCTGTTCGGCAAGTGGTCTGGCACTGAAATCAAGCTCAACGGCGAGGACCTGCTCATCATGAAGGAAAGCGACGTGATGGGCGTGATCGAGAATGCCGCGGCGGTCAAGAAGGCCGCCTGACCGGGGCTTCGATAGAACCCTCAATCAAGTCAATGAAAAACTGCCCAGACACGGAGTAATCCAATGGCTGCAAAAGAAGTCAAATTCCATTCCGATGCCCGCGAGCGCATGCTGCGCGGCGTCAACATCCTCGCCGACGCGGTGAAGGTGACCCTCGGCCCCAAGGGCCGCAACGTCGTCATCGACAAGTCGTTCGGCGCCCCGCGCATCACTAAGGACG